>CAXGZX010000006.1:0-48259 GCA_964014545.1 uncultured Candidatus Poseidoniales archaeon
TAGATAGATTGATCGCCGTGTGGGTGATATTTACCCATTACTTCTCCCACTGATCGAGCAGATTTGCTAAATTTCTTATCAGATGTATGTCCCCCTTCATGCATACCATAAAGCACTCTTCTGTGAACTGGTTTCAAGCCATCTCTAGCATCTGGTAAGGCTCTTCCGATGATAACTGACATTGCATAGTTGATGTATGATGTCTTCATCTCCTCTTCAAGTGGTTGATTCAATATATTTCCTTTAGGAACGTTATCTTGTTCCTCCTCAATGTGTTCGTTGTTTTCTTCTTCAGATGTCAAGGTTAGTCACCTCCTTTGCATGCATTTCGATAAATGCCCTTCGATCAGGTACGTCTTCTCCCATTAGAATTTCAAATAGTCTATCTGACTCTTCTGCATCTCTGATGGTAACTTTCAGCATGGTTCTTGTTTCGGGATCCATGGTAGTCTCCCACAATTGTTCTGGATTCATTTCTCCAAGACCTTTGTAACGTTGCACTCCGATTTTGGCTGATGGATTGCCTGCTTTTAATTCCTCGATGATGGAATCTCTTTCCTCATCGCTGAAGGCATATTTGCTAACTCTGCCCTTGGAAAGTTGGTACAACGGAGGTTGTGCAATGTAGACGTGCCCTTCGGTAATTGCCGGGCGCATAAATCTCCACAAGAAAGTCAGCATTAGGGTTCGAATGTGAGCCCCGTCAATATCTGCATCAGTCATAATTATTATCTTAGAATAGCGCAATTTTTCTGGATTAAAAGAACCCTCATCTTCGGGATTATTGCCAACTCCCGCACCTAATGCCCTAATCATTGTTTGAATCTCTTGGTTTTGGAAGACTTTCACAATATTCCTCTTTTGTCTTTCTACATTGAGTATTTTTCCTCTCAGTGGAAGAATTGCTTGTATTCTACGATCTCTGCCAGTCTTAGCAGAACCGCCGGCAGAATCACCTTCTACCAAGTATACTTCGCACTCAGATGGATCCCTAGACTGGCAATCAGCAAGTTTACCTGGCAGACCTCCGCCTTCTAGAACACCTTTCCTTCGAGTCAATTCTCGAGCTTTTTGTGCTGCTTTTCTAGCCTTAGACGCCAATAACGCTTTTTCAATGACGATTTTAGCCACCGATGGATTTTCTTCAAAGAACTCTCCGAGTTTCTCATAAACAATCGTTTGGACGATTCCAGTAACTTCACTACTTACCAGTTTATCTTTAGTCTGTGAAGAAAAAGATGGATCTGGGTGCTTTACACTGACAATTGCAGTAAGGCCTTCTCTAACGTCGTCACCAGAAAGACTCTCGCCTTTCAATAAATTCTTTTTCTTGGCATATGAGTTCAAACTGCTAGTTAGGGCAGTTCTTAGCCCCGACATGTGCGTACCACCGTCTTTGTTTCGGATGATATTAGTGTAGCATCTAATTGATTCGCTAAACGCACTTGACCATTGCAAAGCAAGGTCTACTGTCACTGTCCCTATTTCTAGTTCTTTTTCGCCAGAGATAACAATTACCTCTTGGTGCATAGCTTCTCTAGAGATATTTAGTTGAGAGACGAATTCACTAATACCGCCTTCATAGAGATGTTTCACCGTATGGTGTTCTTCTTCTCTTTCGTCAGAAATTACAATCTCAAGTCCAGCATTCAAGAAGGCTGTCTCCTTCAACCTAGTATCTACTTGGTCAAATTCGAATTCGACAATTTCGGTAAATATGGTCAAATCAGGCTTAAATGCAATAATCGTCCCAGTATCGTCACAATCGCCAACTATCTTCAAAGGCGCTGCTGGAACACCAGCATGATACATTTGTTGATGCACCTTACCGTCTCGATGAATAGTGACTTCCATCCACTCTGAAACTGCATTCACTGCTGAAACACCTACGCCGTGAAGCCCTCCTGACACTTTGTACGAGCTGTTATCGAACTTACCGCCCGCATGGAGTTTAGTCATTATCACTTCTGCAGCGGAAATTCCAAACTCATCATGTAGGCCAACAGGTATACCGCGACCGAAATCTCTAACAGACAGTACTCCATTTGGCTTTATTACTACTTCGATCTTGTTATTATATCCTGCAAGATGTTCGTCCACTGAGTTGTCTACTACTTCCCAGATACAGTGATGTAATGCAGAACCATCATGGGGGTCTCCAATATACATCCCCGGGCGTTTTCTAACGGCCTCAAGGCCTTCTAATACTTGTATGCTTGATGCACTATAATCGTCACTCATTGTTGGTTCACCTCATGGTAAAGAATTGAATAAATTCATTTCGTAATTTGTAGGGTTATATTTTTCGCTTTTTTTGCCCGAAAATGAGCCGCTGTCTAACGAATACTACTTGTCCCCTCCCCTACCAATTGGAATCGGAGAAGGGGGTACTTTAAGGTACTGCAATTGGAGTGTTTTTAGTGCTGATTATTAGACAAAAATAACCACCTCAGTATGACGAAACAGAGATTTTTGGAAAGAATTTACAGCCGTGAGCATTAATAACGACTCCTAATTGGCCAAGTCATGGCTGAACCGAAAGTATGTGTGTCGCTTGAAGCAATCTCTGTAGAAGAGATGATTGATGAAGCAACAAGAGCAAATATTGCAGGTGCAGATTATGTCGAGGTAAGGTTTGACAAATTATATCTAAATAAGCCGGAACCAATAACATCCGTTAATGACGACGGAGAAGAAATATCCAAGATACCACCCATCGAAGAATGGGGCGTCAAAGATTTTTCAGAAATCGATATCGATGCTGCCATTTCAAAGTTAAAGGATGGAATCCCGGTACCCGTAGTATTTACCGTTAGATCTGTTCGTGAAGGTGGCTTCTTCGCAGGAAACGAATCACAAAGACTGGACATTCTAGAAAAAGCAATCCATTCAGATGTAACATTTGTCGACATTGAATTATCGATTGACACCAAAGACAGGAATAAACTAATGAAGTCTGCTGAGAAATCAAACTCAAAGGTAATTGCCTCGATTCACGAAACAAAAGCAACACCTAATGCTGAAGAGATTGTAAATTTGGTAAAGGAGAATAAGGATAACGGAGATATCGTGAAATTCTGCTCCTTTGTAAGCAACCATAGAGATGCATTGCAAATACTTGAAGCGGCAAATTCACTAGTTGGAGAAGAGTCAAATCACTGCTTAATGGGGCTAGGAAATGGTGGCGATTGGGTTCGCCTCCACGCACCAGTACTTGGCCAAGAAATGGTTTACGCAACAATGCAGAATAGTTTCAGACTATCTGACAAGGGACTGATAAATGTCAGAGACCTTAGAGATGCGTGGGCCCTGATGGAATACTGATTAAGTTTCAATACCTGGTTCTATGCTAGGATAAGATTTCTGCTCTTCTGCCTGCTCATCACCCGTTATGGGCGGCAATTCTGCTGGCCGCTCCAAAGAAGGAACTAGGCCACTATTTGGCGTATTTTCCGCTTGCTCCATGCCTGATTTCATATATCTAGCATTCAAAATGAATGGGAATATTACAACCCCAATCATCATTAGTAAAAAGGCCAATGCAACAGTGTAATTTGGCAAAATAAATGAACGCTCAGTTGTTATAATTGTTACATCAGCTGCAGTTACAACTCCTGGTGCTGGAGAATCACTATCATGATTATTATCCCAAGTATCTATCACTATGTAGAAATTTTGCCACTGCTCGGAGCCAAATATTGGAGTGTAGGACTCTGGACCATCTAGATTTAGTGCGAAATTAATCTCATCAACCGATTCATATTGGTGTGCATCTCGGTAAGTTCTCCAGCCGGTGAAATCCATACTCCTCCATTCTGGAGAAACCTCACTTAATGATTCAGCTATATCCCAATAAAAACTATTTTCAGAATGATAAGAATAATACAATTCAGTATAACGTTCATATTCTGATGTGGTCATCAAATAAACATCGGCTGAATAGTCATTGTCTGTTTCATTTAGAGATTGTAGAGAAATACAGATAGTTGTACGATGCTGTGCAGATAAATTAACTCTTAATGCACCTATACTATCATTGCCTACTAACATAGTAGCATGATGATTAGAAGTAAGCGGCTCTAGTTGGGATCCTCCGTCCCAGTATCGATACATCCACTCTTCTTCCGGGTTCAGTTCAGTAGGCTCCCTTGCCTCGGATGGAAATTGTTGTGACTCATGATCCCTACCCCTTTTATCATCATCATCATAGTCGCCAAATCCCCAATACATGTCATAATAATTATAATGCGGCACTAAAGCAGACCTTCCAACAGTTTGATTCCATAAAACTGGCTCTATATCTCCATTACAAGCATCAGCAGCGGACGCATTACCTACTAGAGAATAATTAGGGGCACCGGTAGCAAACATAGGCACCATGAAAACCAGTATCATGAAGATTACTACTTTCTTACTCATGCCTTACCACCATTCCTGCCACTACTAACCAGTTCTATATTGTAACTATCAAATTCTTCTTCTTAATGGCCTTACGTAACCGCTATCTTCACTTCTACGCTCTTCTTTAGATAATATCCCCGGGGCCGGTGGAGGAGTATGTTGGTCCATACCAAGCAAGCCACCTTGAACTTCAACGTGTTCCACGTCGGTGTATGTTTCTGCAGCTTGTTTAGCCTCATCTTCTAACTCTGATGATTCCCTCAATACTAACCAGCCTAAAATCAAGGCAACGGCAATTAATGCAATGTAGGTCGCAAGATCAGAGCCTGCATCTTTAACCCATGAAGTCCAATCTTCTAGTTCAAAGTCTGATAATGATGGTTCAGGATCTGGTTTAGGTGAAACTTGCAAGGTTTCTTCCATAGAGGTACATATCCCTAAACTGTCACATGCTTCAACAATGATAGTATAACTGCCCGATTCATTCCACAAACTCTCAATTCGATAATTAACTGCGTTAGGTTGAGGAGTAATGTAGTCATCTTCCAATATTCCATTTTTGTTTGTGTCCTTGTAAATGTCAATATCCCATCTTACTACAAGATCGGGATTTAGCGATTCATCTCGGTCGAATAATGACCCATCTTCGATATTCAAGTCACGATATAATAGGATATTGTTAGCGACTTCAAAATCAGTAATATTTGCGCTTAGATAGGCTTTTTCCTCAATAATTATATCATCTGGAATTTCAATCTTGTTAATTTCCGGCGGCTCATCAACGACTATAGTAAAGATTTGCTTACTTACGTCTCCAGTCCCGTATGAATCCCTAACAGTTAGCGTAACAGTGTAGGTCCCTGGTGTATCATAATAATGCCATGGCGAAGCTTGTTTTGATAGTGGTGTTGCATCACCGAAATCCCAAGTATATTCTACAATACCATTCCATTGATCATTATTTTCATCGTTTACAGGAGAGTATTTGCCCTCATACCTCCGATCCCCATCTCTTGTACCCTCTGAGTCAAAATATAGCATCAAATCAGGGGCTGTGTAGGTATTTTCTGCTTCATCAAAGGTGTGAGTCCAAGAATCAGGTAAGAAACCTTCTGGACGAGGGGTGTTTTTGTCCATTTGTTGTCCATCGACCCATCCGTCCAATATTTGAACGGAAATTATTGGCAGTGGGTTTTGAACTCTAACAATGATTTTCTTAATTGTGCTATCCGCACCGTTTTCATCCGTCACAAATAGTGATACTTCGTGGATTCCAGGTTCGGTGAAGGTGTATGTAGTAATGGCATTTTCACTGAATTCATCACCACCAAATGACCAATTATAAATTAATCCAGCAGAATCGCCAGTAGTTGAATCTATGTCATAAGAAGAGATTCCATCAAATGTGTATGGCACATCAACAAAACCATCCTCGGCTCTAAAGTCAATAGCCGAAGTCTCGCCGTTCTCTGTAATCCTTACAATGAAGTCTGCTACAGGAATTTGATTTAATACATTAACAAATAATTGCGTAGTAGATTGGCTACCGTCATCATCGGTAACTGTCAGAGTTACGGTTTTTATTCCAGGAGAATCCCAAGAGGGGTTAGGATAAGTATCACTTGAAGTGGTCTGTAAAAAGTCATCTCCTTGATCGGTAATTCCACCATTTAGGTTAACACCTTCTGGAAATACCCAGTCATATGAAACAATTGTTCCATCGTCATCAGCAAATACATCTGGCATTGGTACTGAAGTGTATGTGTAAGTGGTCAAATTATCTGAAAAGATTTGATATGGCACTCTATTATTGACAAATACACTAATCGAAACAGTACCAGTATTGAAGCCATCAAATACCGACAGTGTCAAATTGTACTCTTCTACTTCTTGATCGATGGCATCCCATTTATGCTGGACTAGATATTTACCTGTGTCAGAATCTAATGTTCCATCACCCCACTCCCATTGGAAATCTAAATTATTCAAAGGAACATTGTCAACAGTCCGAGAAGCAGAAAATTGAATTGTTTGCTCCGTCAAGATACTAATATTGTCTGTAATGACAACGTTATTTACTGTAATAACTGGAATTGGCACTGAATCATCTGTAACATTTATCTGAACAACATCTGTTTCAGACCAGGTATTCCCTTGATCCATTATTCGCAAAGTTGCGTTGTACAATCCAGCATTTTCATAAGAACGTGTTGGGGATTTCAAATTAGAAGTGACTGAATCACCAAAGTCCCATGCATAAGCAACCGGTTGGTCTAGGTATGGCAAGGTATTATTGTCTAGGGACAAACCCCAAGCATCAAATCCGTCACCGACAAATTGTATGTTTTCCCATGTTTGAGACACATTAGTAGAAACTGATGCATTTGCAGTTGGACGCATATTGGATAAAGCCCAAGCTTGGGTTGAAACACTGTCAACAAGAGTTCCAATCATATCGTACATGTCAAACTTGACCGTATACTGATCATCATTTGGCGCAGTAAACCAAATATTGCTGTTTGAGTTAACACCACCACCGGCTGAAATTCTAGAAGTCTTCTCATCAACTATGTTACCACTAGAATCTAATATGCTGATATCAACATCTAAATCTTCGAAAAAGGCATTAGAGAAAACATCAAAGTTTACTTGAACAGTGTCATCATTACTATCGCCATCTCTGTCTGATAAAACTGAGTTATTGATAGTTAAACTAGCAGGGGAAGTTATTCTTGCAGCTTCGACATCAACCGTTCCTTGAGGGTAAGATGAGCCGCAAGATGTGTAATCGCAATCTGCTACTGTGCTTGCATACCAAGTTATTGCCCAAACTTCATCTGTCAAATTACCAAAACCAGGAACAAGGGCAGTCGCAACATTATTTTGGAATGTTAAGTCTGTCACTGAAAGTAGACCATCAACCATTGATTTGCTAACAATAACGCCGTCAAATTGGCTTACATCCGCAGTTAACCTAATTGTCAAAGGTGCTGGAGATGATGAGCCAGGAGTGAATTTAAATCCTCTAAGGCCCCATCCTTCAACGCTATTACCAGTTGATGACCACGGAGTGCTCCAATCACTATTTACTTCAGTTGGCTGGGCGCGACAGAAAGAATTCGAACTACAAACGGGAGTTAAGTCCAGATTCGAAAACCCATAAATCCCTTGTTCAGAATCCAAAAATGCTGCGACTGAGAAATTAGCAAAAATCTCTCCCATAGTCCTGCCAATCGCACCAGAGGGGCCTGAAGGAGGCGATAATGCTAGATTTTGAACACTTACCCCGCCAGTAGCCGAGTCTTGAACCAATTGTCTTACTGCTGGGCCGCCACCTAAATGATCAGCCAAATACATTGTGAAAATAAATCCTGCACCGTAGTCTGCAAATCTTTGATTCCACCATCGTATGGACAATTCAGGGGCTTCTGTCCATTGATTTAGATGACTAACCAGTGTTGAGTCAGGGCCAAAGCAGAGATATATTGCTACATCTGCATTGCCTTCATCAATCCATAAATTTTCATAAGGATCTTGGGCATTGTGCAGTAAATGCTGCAATTCGTGAGCAATTATTGATTTGCCCCAGTTAAGGGTAATGTCGGCAAAGTCTATGAAAACAGACTCCCTTGCACTAGCAAATGATGGAGCAAAGTATCCACCAGTATTGAATGCCCCATCAATGTCGTATACTATGATTTGCACTTGACAATTGTTGTCGATATCTGGAGCAGCAAGTCCACGTCCATCACCGTAATCTTTCCCGTAGTAAGTGGTCATTGTTGGGTAAATTGTTGAATCCCAAGACGATGCTAGATTGTTTAGGACAGTTGATGATAGAGTTCTGCCTGTTTGAACAATAAACGCCACAGTGTTGGTAGTCTTTGCGACATATGCATCAATAGAACCACCTGAAATTGGAACTGTAAGGGCGTCTCCAGTTAAGTGAGGTGTACAGACTCTACCACTTGCTCTGCCGTGAGTTACTGGCTCATATTTCATATCATCAACTCCAGGCCTTCCTGAGTCAATCCATGCCTGCTTCATGAAACCATATGCTGATACGACCGCAGTGTCTTCTTCAATCAACAAATATTCTCGACCGTCGGCAGGATCAAAGTCTGCTAAATCGCCGATAATTATTCCTTGTGCATCATACTCATCATCCTGGCCGTCTAACTGTTCATCAGCCGATGCCGAAGACAAAACTGGGGTCAAAAAAGAAATTACCATCAGGCCAATTAAAAACAGTGATTTTGTAGAGCGTTTTTCCGACATGAGAGGGACCCAACTAAATGCAACCTTGCATTCAAATTAAGCAGTGAAAAAGAACTATTTAAGTGTCCGTCTGTTAGGAGTCAGTAATGCTCATTGTCAAACCGCATGACAATAACCTAAAACTCAGGGTCATATCGAGCGTATTTATTGTCTTTATTTTGATGCTATCAACCACTATTTCTTCAAATAGCTCTCATCAAATATATCAGGGAAGCGACCCCTGTAATTCTATTTCTGAATTACAGTTTAACGCTACAAAAGCCAATCAGTCGGTCTCTTGGCAAACTAGCCTAGGATATCGTTTACCCGGATCTGATGCTTCGGCAGGACTTCGCCAATCTGTCACGGAAAACCTCACAGAATGGTCATTTACAGAATCATCGCATCAAAGAGCTAATTTTACTCTTACAAATCTAGTCGGCACTTACAGCCCTGAGAATACAACGGGACAAAATGTGATATTCGTTGCCCACTATGATAGTAGGTATATAGCGGATAGGGATGCTGATGAATCAAAAAGAAACCAGCCCATTTTGGGGGCAAATGATGGAGCAAGTGGTGTTGCTGTACTAATTGAACTCGGAAGAATAATACCATCGTTACAAATTAATCATGATGTCACTCTATTTTTCACTGATGCTGAGGACCAAGGACAACCTTACAAGGCAAATACTTGGTCTTACGGTGCAGATGCTTGGGTCAGTAATTTGACCAATGATTACAAAGCAAATATTTCTGCATATATCGTAATAGACATGATAGGGGATATTTACCTTGACTTCACCAGAGTTACCAGCACCTCCGATAGGCTTTGGGAAACAATAACGCCAATAACAGCCGCACTTGGGATGATCGATGGTGAGTTGGACTGTGATGGTAATAATGGCCAAGACATCTACAATCCAGATCCAAACGATGCGAGGGGAGTAATAGACGACCACGTCGCAGCACACAATGCAGGAATCCCTGCGATAAATTTTATCGACATAAATTACGGTGAAAATGCGCCTTCTTTTGGAGGACATTGGCATACTCAGAATGATACTGCAGACAAAGTAAGTGCTCAGTCACTTAATTACATCGGGTCAATTTTAGAAATAGGGTTAAGGACATCTGCTTGGACTCTAGTAGAACAAATTACTGAACAGGACTTCAATAACAGTTTAAGCGAATCTCCAGAAAGTGATGAATCATCTATTACCGATGATATTGAGAAAAGTAATCTAATTGGATATTTAGCAATCATTGTAGTTTCAACCACCCTCTTATTGATATTAGTAGCAGATATTTCAGTCAAGAGGTAACATTAGGCGCGGACAAACAGGGGAAGAGGTATTATCCGCGCACTATATCGTAACTACATGGAGGGCCTGTAATGACTGGGAAAAGTTTTGAACAGCGCAGGGCTGAACTTAGGAAGCGTGTTCAATCACAAATTGATTCCCCAAATGAAGCAATAAATTATTCTGAGTTAAATGAAATTGAAGAAAATATTCAACAGGAGATTGTTGTAAAACCGATGATTGATTTAGACTATGATGAACGATCTAAACTACGCATGCTTGCAGCCATTGCAATACTGGTAGGCAGTATCTTAGGCATAATTAGTGGTGGAATCTTACTGCAAGGCAATCCAGACGATTTGCTAAATTCTTCGTTATTTAATGAGGCAGAAACAGTGGATTTGACCGGTCAAGTACTAACCGATGATGGAGTTGCAATAAATAATGCAAGTATAGAATTGTACGAAGATAATTCAAATTCAGTAATCCAGACAGTTCTTACCAATGATAACGGATACTTCCAGTTGGATAATGTCAAACCTGAAACGATGACAATAAGAGTCTTAAAAGACGGTTATAGCAGTCTTGAGCGTACATTTATCGCTGAGGATGGGTTAATGAGTCCGTTTACCATGAAAACTGGCGATTCATCAACTATAATCCAAGAAGACTTCGTAGGTAGTGAAGGAGGATGGTCTCTTGAAGCAGCTGTTGCATTGTCAACGTTTCTTGGAGTAATGACCATCATTACTGGATTTGTTGGCATACAAGCATCAGTAGAAACTAGAAGGGCTAGTCGATACAGAAGGACACAATACCTTGCTGGAATTAGTTTATTTAGTCGTGGTCTTATTTGGATTGGCCCCATTTTGATTCTGGCTGGTATGGCGTTAAATTCGTTGGTAAAAGATCAGTATGAAGATTATTTAGAGGATTGAAGATGTACCTCATTTCAGTCGAAGGAGGAGATGGTTCTGGCAAAGGAGAGGCTGCTAGAATAATTAGTGAAATTTTGAATGACTTCCCGTTTCCAAAAATCCATTCGACACACGAACCTAGACGACATAGTGAATTAGGTAAATTAGCCCTAGAATCAGTGATGAAAGGCGACAAGACGCCACTACAAGAAGCTGGTTTATTCGCAGCAGACCGCTTAGACCATTCTCATACTATCATCAAACCTTTACTTGAGAAAGGGCAGATAGTGGTATCTGACCGAAATATACATTCATCAATGATTTACCAAGGTATAGTCGGCGAACTAGGGATTGATGACGTAGTTAAAATGAATGCTGCAGCAATGATACCTGATTTAGTAATTTGGATTGATTGCGACCCTGTAAAAGCAATGAAAAGGATTCGTTCTGGTACATTGAGAATGACCAGCAATAAGCAAGAATATTTTGAAACTACTGAAATTCAAAAGCAGATACGCAAGGGTTTTAGAGCTTTATTATCAGGCAAAATCAAGGTACCTGAGCCATTTGATAAATGCCAAGTTGTTGGACCTATTTTGAATGAATCAGGACTAGATGAATTAAAGAAAAAATTAAGTGATACGCTTAGAGCTTTCTTTAACAAAAAACCAGCCCCATTAAATGTAGACAGCGACAAAGTAGATAGATACTTACTTTCCAAAATGATCGGCAATCTAGAAACCCAAACAAGACTGCCTGGCGCCCCTAAGAATATGACTGCCATACACGAGGGTTGGTTGGCAAAAAACTCTCCTGCAAAATGGATGAAATTCGCCGAAGATAATTGGCCTCAAAAATCTGCTAAGGAATTCGATGTCCCAATTAATCCTTTTTCATTATCTTCGTGGTCAATTCTCGGTTCTCTATCCATTATTGGAGGTTCAACTGAAGTACCAAAATTGCATAAACTTCTTGGCCCTCACAGAATGATCACTAGGAGACATACACAACGTTTAGTCAAATGGTTGGAAGAAGAAAAGTGGATCAATAAACAGTTCAATCACATACCATTCTCTGAAGCGAAAGTATTCAAACTTAGAGAAGAGCGTCTTGGTTTTGGTAGACTTGCTTTAGCAATGTGGCCATTAAGAACGTCAATATCATCATGGCGTAGGGCAAATCCAAACAGTGAATGGGAAGTATGTCTTGAAGAAATTATTCAAAAAAATCCAGCAAAATTACCGGCTTATCAACTAAAAAAATGCATTAAAGATGTCACTGAGAGATTAGTAATACTTACTAGCGGACATCGTGAATGCCCAGTACCTAGTAGCATAGAAGAACTAATCGTTTGGTGGAAAACACTTCCACCTTAATTCACTCTTCTTCGACGAGCTGAAACTTCATCCCACCTGGCAAACTAACTTGTGATGCTGATTTGAAATATTTGGATTTAGCAGAATAGGTTGCGCTAATCAACACCCCCAAACCAACACCAAAGCCAATTCCAGTAAGAGGGCGAGTAAAGTTATTTGATTCATAAGAAGTCAGTAATTGTGTAAAACCATCGATAATCAATGGTAAACAAAGTGCGATTCCACATAATAGCCATACCAAGGTTCTGCGATTATTTAGGTATGTGTTAAGTAACCATCTATCGGGTAGTAAAGAAAGACAAGTGTCTTTTACTGTCCAACGATTGTATCCCTTTCTTGAAAACCAAAAACCTCCAACAGCAAGGCCGAAAAAGATTCCCACGTCTCTGGTACAAACCGGCATTTGATTGTCATTTATTATCCAAGAACGCTCATATTTTTGATGACAGTTGAGGTCTCCAAACCCATAAATCAACGCTGAGTATGGGTCTAATTCAGTCCAGGCAAAGTCTTCTTCTAAGTTATCATTCCCTGAAGACCACAGGCCGTCACTTGTTGCATAATCAAAGGCATTTGCTCTTGCTTCCAAAGGCGGAACTTCTCCGGTGCCTACTATCATTGGTGCAATAAAAAAAGAAATGAAAAAGAAACCTGAAACATAAAACACCCAGTTCCCAACTTTCCTCTCTCGGTCACGAGAGGCTAATCCATTCTTGTTCACATACACGCTAACAAGAAACGACTTATAATGAATTCATGTCAAAGTATTCTTCTACAATCCGGCTTTGGCCATAACATGGCAGATGAAGTTGGAGAGCCGGTTGGACTCACCATGGGATTTCAGGCCGGGGGCCTGATTGGCCTTTACCTCGGTTTTTCTCTCGCAACTATCTCTGTTCTTACCGACGCTGAAAATGTTCAAAGAACTATTTCTCTAATGTGCATTCCACCATTTTTGTTTTCCCTCTTGCTTGGGCCATTCCTATCTAGAAGAAGAAAACCAGTAATATTAACCAAAGAGCCGCTTATTGAAGCTAGGGAAAAATTATCCAAGTATAATGAAGGACAAGGAAAATGGCGTACTCTAAGTCATATCTCAAGTGATGGAATGAACCTAAGAATCGATATGCACAATCTTACCAATGTAGAGGGAGTGGTTGATGCTGCACTGGATATTGCTGAAACAACTACGGTAAAATTTATTGTTGGCAGAGGAAATCACAAGAGTTCTTCACCTGAACTGAGAAATCGTGTGTTAAAAATAGTCGAAGACAAAGTAGGAGTTTTGCGAAGATCTCGTAAAGCAAAATCTATAGAAGTAAACCCTATAGCCTCACATGAGTATAATGCTTACCAAAATAAATTAAACAGAATGCTGTTGATATTACTACCAATTGTTTCCTTTTTGGCTTGGCTAGAGATGAGAAACTGAATAAACTAAGTTCAATAGATATTATCTATCCTCTATAACTAGGTGAGTCATGCGCGAGGTGACCCTGTTTTGGAAAAGAACACGCCTTGCCAAGCTAGACATAGGAGGAATTGTCGATGTATTTACTCAACTAGAGTTCATATCTTATGTCAAAAGAGTGCCCAAAGATATCAGAATTATTTTGAAGGCAAATTTTTGTGAAGGACGTTCACCTAAGGACATAGAAGACCTACATTTCTTGGAATTACTAGAGGTTATTCTTGAGCCAAAGGATAACTCTGATAGCTACATAATTTTAGTTAAATTAAATCACTCAGTATCTAATTTGAATGCTAGAACTAATGGAACAAGTGCAGTACCTGGTTGTAGATTAGATGGAGAAGGACTAACTTACATAATTCAAGGACCGCCGCTGAAATTACGTTTGGTTTCTACCTTGGCGAGGTTAATATCTCAACCTGATCGAATTAGCGCTAGAAGTCTAGATTTCAATTCTACTTTAGACCGCTCTGTGCTTAATACAAAACAATTAAAATTGGCAAAATTTGCTTATGACAGAGGTTATTTTGACATCCCCAAACGGACAAGGATTTCTGATTTAGCAGTTGAGATAGGGTTGGCTAGGGCAACAATTTCAGAACACTTAGCTAGAATCGAATCAATCTTGATGGATGACATGTTCTCATCTTTTGATGAACTATATACTGACCCAAAAGTAGTCAAAACTCTTATGGAAACCGTAGTACTAGAATCCGAAACTGAAGAACTTGATATTACTGATAACATGATTCATATCCTAAATAATATCAAACAATCAATCGAAACTCAATTGAGTAATTTAACTGAGGATTTGTATGAAGGAATTACTGGTGAGGAAATGATCGAATTGGCTGTCAAAGAACACCAAGAAAATCTCAGTTATATTGATGATGTGATTGAGGAAAAACTCAAGTCCTCCTCAAAATAATGGGACTATTTACAAGATACGAGGTTATACCAGTTGCATGACCCGGACAGCCGACTTGCTTCGACGCCTGTCCAAAGAGGGTATAGAGGTCCCAAAACATATCAGAATAGCAATGTTAAAAGTCGATTTAGAAGATTTTACTGATTATGATGCCTCGCCATTTTATGCCGATAGACCTGTACCTTACATAGAATCTAATTCTGGCAATATCAAAACAATCTCTGCGCCACATATGATTATCAGTCTATTGCATCATATGGAATTGAATCATGACCAAGAAGTGATAGTAATTGGCTGTAAAGGCGGCTATTTAGCGGCATTAATAGCAACTATTGTTGGTGAAAAGGGTCGAGTAAATGTTTTAGATCCATCTTCCGAAGTAGTAGATTATACTAAAGAAAGGCTATCACATTGGCCAACTGTTGATATCAGACGAATCGAAGATTTATCTGTTGCACCGGTCGCCTTTCCAGGAGAATTTAACCGAGTAATTATGACTGGGCAAATTGAGGTTATCCCAGAGTGGGTCAAGTCACGAATATCAGATGGCGGTTTTATTGTTGCACCATTAGGCAATTTAGATTCCCAGAAATTGATGAAGATAGAGTATCAAGACCAACACGAACTAGAAACTGACCTAGGCAATGTCTGTTTTGGTCCAATCGATGTAGATTCTCAAATAGACCCACACTTACATCCCAAAGAATTAGCAGACTTGATTGAATTATCAATTGAAACCTGTGAAGAGCTTGAGATAATTGACTTTGATGAAATGCAAAGTCTACAAGATTTGGTTGCTAGACTAAACAATTTACCTGACGATACCCCCCCAATTGGCGAGGGAGGTATACCGATTTCACAGCACCCAATGGTCAAATTATTATGGCACTATTCTCCATCTTTCCTAAGGCTATGGCCAATAATTCAAGTTATGTTACACCCAATGATTGCCAACTTTGAGTACAATAATATGGATGGTCATGACGAAGATCAAGATATCGACTGGTGATTAGATTGGCCGGTCGCTCTGCAATGGCATTACAACATCTCAAAAGTCGAGATGACCGAAAGAAGCGACGTGCAATAAGAGAATTGTTTGAAATCGACAATGAAGGAAATTTGGAATCTTTTATTCCACTCTTAAATGATAAAGACAATTGGTACCAAACCAAGGCCCTAGATGCTTTCAAGACTTGGGCTAAACGAAGGGATATATCGATACTAGAGGTATTAATCAATCATAAAAAAATAGCATATAACCGTGTTGCTGCAAATATGCTCTTATCATTCAAGCCGGAGGACTCTAAGCTTGCCAAGATATTATTTGAGAAAGATGACTTATTATGTAAAATAAAATCTTGTGAATATATCTTAAAATGTGAGAACCAAAGTGAATTTTTTACCCTTGTCAAAAATCATGAATCACCAAAAATAAGAGTCATAGCGTTAAATAGCCAATACGCTGATTCAAAAATAGTTGAAAACATGCTTGAAGATGAATCTACCAATGTCGTCCAAGCGGCATTGAAAAAATTGCAGGATGGCAATATTAAATTATCATCAAAATCAATTAAATCAATGCTCGAAAATGGTGTAGATCCTAAATTGATTATCCCACATGCACTTGCTAATGATGAAAATATTGTCATGACTCTAGTGAAATCCCTAGATTCTAACGGAAAAAAGGATTTTGTTAAGTATCTAAGAAAAAGATTTACTGAAGTTGACGATGATATAATTCAAATTCTGATTAACAAAAATGAATATGAGATTATTGGACGATGGCTGCAAGGTAAACGAGGCGATAAAGTCGACTCGCTTAGATGGAAAATTATTGCCCGTGATGAAGTAAATGAAATCGAAAGATGTCGATTAATAGAACGTTTGTTCTCTAGGGCAGATGAGCCAGAAATTATTGAGCAAGCGGAAAAGATTGCTAACAATTCTACCAGCGAATTGATTAGAATTACAGCGCAGAACCTTTCAACCGCCGGCTCTTAGCAGGAAATATGACTGACAGTTCAGGTCTAACCTTCCGACTGGATGCAACGAAAGGCGAAACACGATTTCTAGATGTACAAGTAGAGATTGAGCCACCTTTTACTAAGAGTAAACTAGAGCTAAAGTTTCCCCGATGGGTGCCTGGTTCATACTTTATTAGAGAACCAATGCAATATCTAACCGACATAAACTGCATACAAGGTGAAACAAGTTTGAAATTTGTCAGAAAAGATGTTGATGCTGTTTCAATAAAGCATGTAAACAACAAACAGAATATCGTGGTAAATTACAAAATCCTCGGAATTGAATTATCTGTTAGGTCAACACATATCGATAATAGCCACTTGCACATGATGCCACCATTTACCTTCTTACTACCGACATCTGGAATTGATGATGCAAGAATGAATTTGCCGCACAATATCTCATTACATGCACCGAGTGGATGGACACCAGCAACTCAATTAACTTTAGTTAGTAGCCAGAAAAATTGTCTTAGCATCAACTCATTAAAAGGCGATACATATCACTTACAAGCCGGAAATCGAGACGAATTATTAGATGGTATTATCGAAACAAATGCAAGGGATAATATTTCTTTCTCAGTAGATGGACGAACTCACATTTTGAAATTATGGGATAGCGGGGGGTACCAACCTGATGAAGAAATGGTCACCAAGTTTGTTGATGATATGATTAAAGTTGTCAAAGAGTATCATGCTCTTTTCCAAAAACCTGATTGGGGGGATTATGTAGTAATATTGCAACTGACAGAATCTTCCAGAGGTGGTTTAGAACACCTCAACTCACAAACCTCAATGCTACCAAGAAATTGTTTAATATCAGGCCATGAAGATGAATATAGGGACTTAGTTAGCTTATTTAGCCATGAATACTTACATCAATGGAATGTTAAGAGACTAAGACCTAAGAACTTTGTCGACTATGATTTACAACAAGAAGTTCACACTACCTTATTATGGTGGTTTGAGGGATGTACTTCTTGGCTTGGAGACATGTTGTGCGTAAGATCTGGAGCTTGGTCAGAAGAGGATTGGCGAAAAGACATGGAGAGAAAACTTGGTCGCCACACAGTAAGAAACGGTATGGCTCACGAATCTCTCGCAGAATCCAGCCACGATGCTTGGATACACCTCTATAGAAGCCATAGCTTCTCTAGAGAAATACAAATTTCATACTATCTAGAAGGAGAATTAGCGATATTTTGTATTGATGCGGAGTTAAGGAAGCGATCAAAAGGCAAATACGGAATTTGCGACCTCATGGTAAGACTATGTGAAAAATATGCCATTGGTTATCCAAATGTTGAACGGATAGGCATCGATTATCAAGATATTCGTAAAGAATTGGTTTCTATGGAAGGCGGTAGAAATCTGGGGATGCAGTTGGATAAACTGATTTTTGATAAACAGGTCCCAGATTTAGCCCATGCGTTTGCTTTCTATGGACTGGAATTATCCTCAAAGAAATCAACAGATGACAAGTTGTCATCTGCTTGGCTAGGGTTAAATCTAGCAGTTAAGAATAACCGAATGATTGTAACATCCCACCAAAATGAATCGCCATTGAGAAATCTAATCATGCCTGGTGATGAACTGATTTCTATCAACAAAATTAGACTGAAAACCATCAAATCAATGAAGAGCATATTGTCAAATTTAGAACCTGAACACGTAGAGTTGTGCTATACTCATGAAGGTATTGTAAAAACTGATATAATTAGCCTAAGAGTAGAACCAGACCTAAAAAGTAAGGTTTCTGGAAAAGGCAATAAAAAGTGGCGAGATTACATTTCTTCAAGAATCTAACTTAGTTCTTCTAAGGTAACCAAAATTGGCGGAAGGTCATAGATTACCACATGTTTAGTGGTTTTTGGAGGATATAGTTCATTACCCAAACACATCTCTATGACATCTGCCTTATCGACTGATTCAATATTGGCATTAGGCCATAATTCTAAGCTAATTAATTCTGAATTGAGATAATCAAGGCAAATTGCTGGTATTAATTTCAATCCAAGTTCTTTTGCGACCGATAAACGGTGATGTCCATCAAGTAAAGCACCGGTGTGAGTGTCTACCAATATTGGTTTGGTAAAGCCACCCCACCTATTTGTCATATCGAGGAGTTTATCTCTTGGCTTAATCTTAATTTCTTCATGTGGTTTAAGCCACTTCACAGGTACTAACTGTACGTCCTCTTCAGTCCACATAGAACTTCGAACAGTATTTCAAGGATAATACTTTGGCAGGAACCAAAGGGAATGGAGATTAGTTTGCAAAATTATGAGTTCGGCAAAGAATCTGATTTAGCGGGAATGCCATTAACCGATAATATCAGTTATTTTGTTGATAAACTACCGCATGAACTTACCTCTGTCCTCAATAAAATTTCTTTGGCTAATGGTGGAGTCTGGTTAGTAGGGGGCGCTGTCAGAGACGCTGCACTGGGGATATATCCGAATGATATCGATATTGCAACCGACCTTGAACCTGCTAGATTACTAACTATTTTTCCTAACGCAATAGAGACTGGCATTGCATTTGGCACAATAACAATCAGATCAGGAGAATATCATTTTCAAACTACAACATTAAGGTCAGAAGAAAATTACTCAGATAATAGAAGACCAAATTCGGTTAATTGGGAAACCTCGCTGAAAAGTGACTTAGAACGGCGCGACTTCACTATCAACGCAATGGCAATTGATGTGGCAAGGCGAATTCTCTATGACCCGCATAACGGCTTGATTGATTTAGATAACAAAATTATTCGATGTGTTGGAATTCCCATGCAAAGGATTTCAGAGGATGCCTTAAGAATGCTCAGAGCATACCGGTTTTTAGGCCATCGAGGAAATAAAGTATGGCAACTAGAGAACCAACTTAAAACAGCAATAAAGAATAATTCCTTCTTGATGAAAGACTTAGCTAGAGAGAGGATATGGCAGGAACTCAAGAAAATACTAAAGTCAAATGTAGCATGTGAAATCGTTGAACAAATGCTTGAGAATGACATCCTTGACCATATTTTTGATTGTCAAATTGATAACAAGTCACATCTAAAAAATGCCCTTAATGATAGTAAACTCCTAGATTACATCTCGCTTCTAGTTGTGATTCTTAATAACATGCCAAAGAAAGACATTATCCAAATATGTCAATCCCTAAAATTACCAAACAAAGACCTAAGAATAATTAGAAAAACATTAGATTATCAAGGCAGATTACCAAGTATAGAGAAGCCTGAATTAAGATTATTTCGACACCTATTATCTGAACGTTACATGCAACAATTGCAATATCAATTAATTATTAGCAAAAATTTGTTGAGAAATACAGATGGAATAGATTATTTGCAAGTTATTGCCATTATTGATGAAATTCAAAAATTGAAGCCATTGAAAAAAGATCACCAAATAATCGACGGACACTGGTTAATGGCTGCGACAAATTTACCGAAAGGTGAACGTTTAGGTCGCCTAAAAGAATGGATGTACAGATTGCAAATTGAACATGATTTATCAACAATACACGAGGTTAGTGAATTACTTTGTAAGATTCAATGGTTGGATGAAGATTTCCATTCATGGCCAAGACTATCACTCATATGAAGGCACCAAATTGAATAAGATGAATTAGCACGGGATATCATGTTCAGTGGACGAATCTCAGAAATGGTTGCTAAGCAGATAGAAAATAAAATTGCGGAAAGAGGTGATTTAACCTCATTAAGTGATTCTGAATTATCACAATTAGCTATTGAATTTGTTGGCGATGCACCACCTTCGCATGTTCCAAGAGAAACGGTAATTCAAATTCTATCACAGCAACCTGAAATCACCGCCTGGCGCTCTCAATTAGCTGATAAAGCGAAAACGGCTGCACAAGAAAAAGTGTCACAAATGGTTGCTAATGTAGACCCCAGAATGGCTGAAATGATTAAGCAGCAATTTGGCCAATGGTTACAAAACTCTGGGCTGTCAACTGCAGAGATCACCTCGAAAATTGACACTAATAGTGATGGGATGCTGAGCCGCAACGAATTAAATAATTTCATCGAGAATTTATCCGGGAGTCAACCACCAGAGTGGGTATCTGATACTGTCATATCGATATTGGATTCAGACGGTAATGGGGTTATTGAAGTCTCGGAGTTATGGACTTATCTGGAATCTATTGGTTTTGAAACACCAGTCATAGTTGACCCTGTTATCGAGGAAGAAGAAATTAAACAATCAATAGACCAAGAAGAGTTTGAAGAAATGCTTGATGAGATTGAAGTTGCACCTGCCGAGGCAGAGGGTGAGATTATTTTACCAGAAACTAATGTTCTAGATGAAGCTACACTAGAACAACCAGAAGTTGAACAACAGGAACCAATGCCTTCTGTAACAACTTCTATAGAGCAATTAATTGAGGGTTTGCACTCAACTAGACTTCATAGCGAAGCAAAATCGGTGATCGACACATCAGAACCAGGTAACTGCACCCTTAGTATCCAGAGAGTTGAGAGAAATCTTATGGTAATGGATAATTATCGTGGAGGGATGACAATAGTTGGACTCTTGGATAATGGACCTTATACCGTAGCCGTATTGTTTGAACCTGAGTACAACGAGATTATAGAAAATTCAGCCGGTAAAACAGCCCACTTTACTGGAAAATTACATGACTGGTCAAGTGGCCTTAGACAGGCGAAACTAAAAGGAACAGGCTTGCAAATAAATTAATTTTATTTTAGCGAACGAGCGATTACAATCCTCTGTACTTCTTGGGTACCCTCGTAAATTTGAGTTATTTTCGCATCACGGAAGAACCTTTCAACTGGGAATTCCTTGGTATAGCCATAACCTCCAAGGACCTGTATGGCTCTTTCTGACACCCACATTGCGGTATCACCAGCATACAATTTAGCCATACTAGCCTCTTGAGTATGTCGTTTGCCACCGTGTTCATAGTGTTCTTGTTTAGCCCAGGATGCTCGATAAACTAGTTGTCTGGCGGCTTCTATCCTAGTTGCCATATCCGCCAAATAAGACATTATCATTTGGTGGTGAGCTATAGGTTTACCAAATGCTTCTCTTTCATGAGCGTAATTAAGTGCAGATTCGTAAGCCCCTTGAGCAATTCCTAATGCTTGGGCTGCAATACCGATTCTACTGTTATCCAAGGCATTCATAGCAATTGGGAATCCATTGCCAACACCCTTCAAGACATTTTCAACTGGCACTTTACAATCATTAAGTACTAACGTGCATGTGTCAGATGACCTAATACCCAACTTATCCTCTTTCTTACCAACGGTAAATCCTTCAAAGGTTGATTCTACAATAAATGCGGTTGTCCCACCGTGCCTCTTCACCCCATAATCTGGGTGATCAACATCCTTTGCAAACAGAACGAGGATTTTGGCTTGGGCACCGTTAGTAACCCACATCTTTTCACCGTTCAAAATAAAGTGTGAACCATCTTCAGATAGTTTTGCCTTACAAATCATTGCTGCTGCATCAGTACCTGCGCCTGCTTCTGATAGTGAATAAGCACCTACTTCGCCAGCTGCAAGCCTTGGTAAATACTTTGATTTCTGTTGTTCATTACCATGTAGTGATATGGTTTTTGCGCATAGACCGACATGGACACAAAACATAACGCCAAAGGATGGATCAACCCTTGATAATTCTTCCACAATTATAGATTCCGAGATATCATCGACCGGAGAACCGCCGTAATCTTCGGGAATCGTTACCCCTTGTAGGCCATATTCTAGAAATTGTTGCCACTCTTCAGATGGTGGTTGTTGATTGCTATCTCTGTGTTCGACCGTAGGCGCCAAAACCGTTTCCGCAAAATCTCTAACTAGTTCTCTAATCATTTGTTGTTCATCGCTTTCTGCGTAATCCATGACTCTCCCCAATGTGTCCAAAAGGCCAACTCACTTAACCCGTTTGCTTAGACAAATTGGCGTTTTTCCCAAATTGTTCATATATGATGCCCATGAGCCGCGTTTAGGAGGAATCATTTTGGATGAAGAAACCGTTGAATTTAATGTAGCACATAATAGGAAATACTCGACTGAACACTTATGGTATCAAGAGAAAGATGACCGTCTGATGATTGGCGTGAGTGAATTCCTAAAATTAGAGATTGGAGAAGTACTGAGAATAATTTTGCCCCAAGCCGAGACTGAAGTCGATGAAGGCGATGGGATGTTTTCAATATGGACTGCTGAAGAAAAGAAGCCATTCCCTGCCCCATTCTCTGGACTAATAGCCGAAGTTAATGGAGAAGTCGAAATCAATCCGGATTTGGCTAATGACTCTGCCTATGACCTAGGCTGGATTATCATACTAGAGCCTCACAATTTAGATTTAGAATTACTATTAGACCCTGATGAATATGTTGAGTATCTCGCAGAGCTTTGATGGCAAAGGTGACCATCATGAACGAAATTGACGTTTTGAAGCAGAGTTTAATCAACGCCCCGATTATTTGGAAAGGCGATTATCCTTATTTTATCCATCCAATCACAGATGGCGTTCCAAGATTAGAACCGGACGTTCTCAAGGCGATAATTGAACTCTCAGTTCCGTTAATCGACTGGCAAAGTGTTGATATGATTCTGGGAATTGAAGCTATGGGACTTCCTTTGATGGCGCCACTCTCAATGCGAACTGGAATTCCTATGGTGATTGCACGAAAACGTCAATATGGGCTAAAAGGTGAGATTGAAATCAATCAAGAAACCGGTTATTCAAAAGGAAGCATATTCCTTAACGATATCAAGCAAGGTGAAAATTTAGTCATTATAGATGACGTATTATCAACTGGTGGAACAATCAGATCTGTCATCGAAGGAGTAAAGAAAACAGGTGCAGTGATTCAAAACATCGTAGTGGTTGTTGAAAAAGGTCCTGGTATGGCAACTCTTCAGAAGGATTATCCAGAAATAAGGTTTGATTCTTTGGTAAAACTAGAAATGGATGGCGAAAAAGTTGTCATTATTGAATAAGGAAGTGATTACTTGGACCTATCTAGACATGATTTTAAACTGAATGATTTAGTTGATAAAATTAAGGAAAACGATAACCGTTTAATTGCTTTGCAAGTGCCTGAAGGCCTTAAAATGCAAGCTCTTGAAATGATGGATGAAATAGAAACAGAAACCAGTGCAAAAGTGATCTTGGCTGCAGACCCGTGTTACGGTGCTTGTGATTTAGTGCATGATAAAATGCAAATGATGGGAGTTGAACTAGTTGCTCACATGGGGCATTCCCAAATGAACATAGATTCTGGCATGCCAACAGAATTCATCGATGTTACGTATGATGGTGACCCAGAATTAAAACCTGTAATACCAACTCTAAACCGACATCTTGCCATGGCTAGAGAAAGAATGGCAAATCAGCATGAGAATACAATGCTCTCAGAAGAAGCTGCACAAGAAAAATTCATGGACGCTGTTGGTAGAATGGCTCCACTAACTGATACAAAACTTGGCTTGGTCGGTTCAATACAGCATTTACACCTGCTGCCTGACTTCCACGATAGACTTGAAGCTGCAGGCTATGATGTTACTATTCCAATTGGTGGAGCAAGACTATCGTTCCCGGGTCAAGTACTCGGCTGTAATTATTCTGGAGATGATCCAAGTATCGGACATTACCTATTTTTAGGGTCCGGAGATTTTCATCCAATTGGCCTAGTTCTGCATACTGGAAAACCATTAGCAATGCTCGACCCGTACTCAGGAGATGCAAAAGAAATGTCGTTTGAAAGGATTGAAAGAATACTTAGACAGCGGTTTGGTTTGATAATGTCTAGCCAAGATTGCCAGTCTTTTGGCATATTAATCGGTGAAAAACCGGGTCAGATGAGAAGAACACTTGCTTTGAGAATGAAAAGATTATTAGAAAAACATGGAAAAAAGGGCTATTTGTTAGCACTTGAACATATTGGACCTGACCTAATTGATTTCTATCCTGTTGACGCATTTGTCAATACTGCATGCCCTAGAATTGCTATTGATGATGCGGTTAGATATCGAAAACCTCTGATTACCCCATTTGAATTGGAAGTGGCTCTAGGCGAGAAGAAATGGGAAACTGGATATATGTTTGATGAGATACCTTGACTGACAAAATATCAATAATTACTCGTTGTTAAAGCGTATATTCAATAACGGTTGGCGTAACCCTTCCGATGTTATGAGTGGCTATCTTGACCGAATTGGTGCCGGTTACGTTATCAAAGACCCAGGGCCTCTAGATTTTGATTATGTACCAGAAAACATTGTTGGAAGAGAGGATTTTCAAAATAAGTTAGCCGCTAGGTTTTCTTCTATAGACAAACCAGAGACTAGTTGCAGAGCAGTCATATCAGGTCCAGTAGGGAGTGGTAAAACTGTTCTTGTCAAAACCTTCTGCCGTGACCTCAAACGACATTTAGCCAATAGAAGAGAGATTCGCATAGCGCACGTTAACTGCCGTAACGCATCAACTAGCACTAGGGTTGTTCAACGAATACTACACGCAATAGACCCAGGACACCCAGATAGAGGTTTATCTATGGGAGAGTTACTACTCAGTTTAAGAAAACTAACTAGGCGAAATTCTGCTCATTTAATCGTGATATTAGATGAAGTTGACCACATGTTGAGAAGATCGGGAGATGATATTCTGTATCAACTACTCCGAATTGATGAAGACCAAGAAGGCAAAGGTACTCTGTCACTAATTCTAATTAGCCAGGAACAAATTATCGATGTTTTAGAGACTGCAGTCCTGTCAAGGATGGGGAAAACCAACTTAATTCAAATCCCGTCATATAATGAAGATGAGTTGTATAAAATTAGTAAACAGAGAGCTGATTTATCTTTGGCGAACGGCTCATGCTCCGATGACATAATTAGACTTATAGCACAAAAATCTGCTCCAATAGGTGATGCTAGATTAGCAATTGAGTTACTAAAAGCCGCAGCAGAGGCTTGTGAAATAAGACAAGATGATCACACTCTAAGAGAAATTAGTGCCGATGATGTACACTCAAAAGACAAAGAACTTTCAGTTGATGTTGTTAGCGAAATTGATGCACTGGAAAATCTTCAACCTCACGCAATGTTGGTTCTTTTAGCAATTTGCCGAAGACTTAGAAAAGAGAGTTCTATGACTACTGGAGATGTAGAAAACCTCTACGCCGTAGTTTGTGAAGAATATGACGAAAAAATGAAAAGTCACACCACATTATGGAAATATCTCAAAGAACTTGAGAAGCGACAATTAATCGTCACTAGAATATCTACAGTTACTGGAGGAAGAGGAAGAACTACCCATCTTTCAATGCCGCATTTCTTGCCCAGTGACATTGCTAAGAGATTAGAAATGTTGGTAAAAAAACAATTCTGACGGCTAATTCTAGTCAACGGTTTATGCGGTGAGCATAAATACAGGTCACTGTTCGGCAACTTGTCTTAGAGGCGTTAATATGGCTACTGGTCAACAAGGAGAACTCGTTGCTGTCGTAAATGACACAAACCCAAAGAGTAACGGCAAAGCCTATTCAGTGAAAATAAGTGGTAACAATCACTCTCAATTACTTGGCAAGAAAATTGGCGATGTTGTTGATGGTATTTTTGTCGGAGAAGGTGACCAAACTCTTTCAGGTTACAAACTACAAATTACTGGGGGTTCTGACAAAACTGGAACCCCTCTTAGAAGAGATTTGGAAGGCGGGTCTCGCCAGTCAATCCTAGTTACTGCTTCAACTGGCTTCAAAGGTCATAGTTTAGTATTCAAGAATAAAGGCGGAGAGAAGAAGCGATTCCGCTACAAACCAGACGGTCTAAGGAAGCGTAGAAACTTCCGTGGCAACACTATTAATCAAGACACTAGGCAAGTTAATCTCAAAGTTATCGAAGCAGGCAAGAAAGCACTATCGGACATTCTTGGATCTGAAAGCGAGGAAACATCGGAGTGAATCCCGAGAGGGTTTTCGTAGTAGGGGTTGACGGGAATGGCGAGAAAACTTCCCGAGCAACCAACTGTAAACATTGGACTAGTTGGTCACGTAGACCACGGTAAAACTACTTTGACAAAAGCTCTTTCCGGAGTTTGGACTGACACTCACTCTGAAGAAAGGAAAAGAGGCATATCGATTAAACTTGGATATGCTGATACTGCGTTTTACAAAACTGATGACGGCACTTACTACGCTACTGGTAAACATCCAGAAGGTAAGAAAGATTCACCTGACGATTTACAAAGAGTTGTGTCCTTTGTCGATGCACCCGGGCACGAGACATTAATGGCAATCATGATAACAGGTGCATCAATAATGGATGGCGCAATGTTGATGGTTGCTGCTAATGAAAAATGCCCCCAGCCTCAGACTAGAGAACATTTGATGGCTTTGAATATGTCTGGGATAAAAAATATTGTAGTTGTTCAAAATAAGATTGATCTAGTCAGTAGGGAGCGTGCGATTGAATCTCACCAAGAAATCAAGGCTTTTTTGAGTGGTACTGTTGCTGAAAATGCACCAATAATTCCAGTTTCCGCTCATCATGATGTTAATCTAGATATTCTTATTGGCGCCATAGAGAACACGATTCCAACCCCAAAGCGGGATCAAAAAGAAAAGCCATTGATGCATGTTGCAAGGTCATTTGACATTAATCGCCCAGGCACCAGACCAGCAAAACTGTTGGGTGGAGTGATTGGTGGTAGTATTGTTAGAGGCGAATTTAAAATTGGTGACAAGGTTGTTATTGGCCCTGGAAGAAAAATAGAACAAGGATCTAAAACTAGATGGGAACCAATTTCTGCTACGGTTACCAGTATGCAAGGCGGGGGTATAGCGTTAGAAAAAATGCATGCTGGCGGATTGTGTGGACTTGCCACTAAACTTGACCCATCAATAACCACCTCAGATAACTTATCGGGACAAGTAGTCTCACTAGAAGGCGAATTGCCTGAAGTGAGGTCTGCGTTAGAAATATCAGTACACTTAATGGAATCAATGGTTTCTTCAGATCAAGATAAACCAGAAAAAATTCAACCTCTAAGAAATAATGAAATGTTGATGATTAATGTAGCAACTGCGACATCTGTTGGCGTAACCAGAAACGCTGAAAAGACAAGGACTGCTTTAGAATTAAGGCTTCCAATCTGTGTTGACTCTGGAGAACGAGTTTCACTTTCAAGAAGAATTGGTTCTCGTTGGCGATTAATTGGATACGGCATAATACAATAGGCGGTATAATGACTCAACGAATCATCATCGATGCGTGTGGCTGGGTGGCTATAATTGATGCTGGGATTAATTTTGAAATAGAATTAGAACATCTATTTGGTAATTTTGAATTAATAGTACTACCAGAAATAACAGAAGAACTAGAAAAATTAAATGTTAAACGGACAAGAAAAAACACATTGCTGCTAGACCTTCTAGCCAAAAAGTCAAATGAAATAAATCATATTTCTCATGATTTAAGGCACACAGACGATATTATCTATGATTTAGCAGTAAATCATCAATTAGCTGTTTTGACAGTGGACAAAAACCTAAAAAGAAGATTATTCACATCTGGTATTGACGTTGTTGAAGTGGTTAAGAATAACCATCTAAATTTGATAGAAGGTCTATAGAACGGTTAAGGCAAGGTAAATAGTCGGTCATCACCATGACCGTCTAACAACCTTAGTTTAACTCCTGCATCAATCCAGGCATGGGCATAATTTATCGCCCCATAGGCTCTGATATAATCTCCTATTTTCATGAAATGCTGCGCATCACTGGTATAGTCATCTGCCATCCTAAGCAAAACTGCTAACATATCGTCTTGCTCAGTACCCTTTTCGTGAATAGGTGTGGCCTTTTTACGGGCTTCTTTGGTCAAATTCAAATAATGTGTTAGTTTTTCTTCGCTAATTTTGTCGTTAATATCGGTCATTCTCCATCCTCCTTCTGCCGTTTTAACAATCGCTTGACATCCTCTTGCCTGCCTAATGATTGGTATAGTTCAACAGCAAGTGATAATCTTCCTTCAGTTTCTGCTTGTTGGGCTCTAGTGAATATCGCTTTACGTTCTTCCCAATCTCTTGCTAGTGCGGCTTCCGCAGCTGCTTGGTAGCGACTCTCACGCTCTGAATTTGCTAGGTGAGGTGCCTTCCACATTCGGATTAAACCATTTCTAGTTGCAGTAACCATACTATCATTGGTAATTTTTGCCAATAAATCTCCTAAATTCATTTCATTACCTAATTGACTGCTTTCACTATCGGATGAATTTGACAGATGGTACAGTAAACCTTCAATCCCTAGAATCCACCATCCATCTCCACAGCGAATCCCTTCCATTGGTTCCAAAGAATCAGATTGTAATTTTTCAATATGATCCCAGCCAAATGGATGGGGAATACCTTCCCAAATCTCACCAGAACTTGTCTGAAGTACCAAACGCCCACTATCTAATCGAGAAACCCAACTCCAGGTGCGATCTTCTAAACACCTTTTTGCGTAATTATTACCTAATCGGCCACACCACAACAAACCATCATCTGATTGCCATAGAATATGCTCTCTGTCCAACCAACCGACTAATCTTCTAACCTTGCCTGTTTCAAATCTTTTAATGCCAATACCCTCATGAGAAAATAAGTGCAATTGCCCTTCCTTACCTGATAAAATCCAACCTCCACCTGGCCTACTCATGACATCATTAAACCCACCATAAGTAGACCTACCATCATGAATCATACTTCCATCAGTAGTTGATATTACATAGAAGCCATGTGCTGCTAAGGCTGCTAAAATACCGTTATTATAGTGAATTGAATGAACCTTGAATGGGGTTTTAATTGACCACCTTTTACTGCCATCTGATTCTAAAAGATGTAGCTCTAGACCATTGCTTATTACAACTCCACCTTCAACTGCTGCAATACATGAGATTCTAGAAGGTGCTTGCCATGACCACGAAATACTCCAAGTCATCATTCATCACCTCCAATAATGCCCCAAGCAATTAATTGCGCTTTGGCTGCTTGAGTAAGTTCGAAATAGCGATTCCGGCCTTTCATTCTAACATTTAATATTCCTAATTTTAGTAACTTATTACTTATTTGTGACAATCTAGGCCTTTTTATCGACAGATGAGTCAATATTTCTTTATCGCTGGGAGAATATCTCCTTAATCTAGCAATTGACAAAACATATGATTCATTAGAAGTTAATGAAGAAAGGGCCAATGGGTCTAATGGATAATCGGTTTTGGCTGAAAAATTTTGACTTGACATACCCATTAATGCGCTAATGAACCGATTGGAACTTGTATCAAAATCACCTGAAATTGTATTATTATTTATCAGCGGAGCCAATAATGTGGCGATTTGACTAGACAACACTCCTAAATTTTGACCGTGGTTAGGTTCCTCTAAGCCCTCTATTGTTTTATTTTGGAGTAATTCAAATGGTTCCTCATTTGACTCAATACCGATCTCATCGTGAATTAATTCTGCCGAGTCTTCGGCAGTAAATTCTATCTTTTCTTCTACTTCAATCATCTCTTTGGACACCCACAGTTCTGCTCCCTGAGTTTCCATTTCATTGACCATGTGGTCTGGTTCAGATTTCTCAAGTTCAGCAAAGTCTCGTGTCCTCCCTAACAGTCCACCAAAAGCTCCCGCATCAATGTGAGGTCGTGGTTTTATTGTTTCAGTAATGGCATCATCATTAGAAGGAAATGCTGAAAATGTATGTTCTTGAACCTCTTCATCAAATTGTTGAGATTCTGACAACTCGTCTAAATCCAGCTCAAAACCAAACGGGTTAGCAGTCTCTATTTGCGAGGTTAATTCACTTAACTCATCTCTTTCAGTCCATGGCATAGATGCGTCAATTACTGTTTGGTTATCAATTGAATCAACTATTAAGTTAGTTTCTTCTTCGGCATATCCAAAGTCTTGAGTTAATTCTGGCTGAGATTCTATAACATCATCTTTAATTGAAAAATCAATTCTATCATTGTTCATCATCGTGTTATCTATTGCATCACGCATGAATTTAACGATTTTAATCGGCATTCCAGAGGTTTTTTGATGTATTATTTTAGCATCATCAAAGCTAAGACTGAATGGCTGACTAGTAACCGATAAAATACGCCGTTCTACCAATACTTGTACTTCGTCTACAGTTAGTGGGTTAATACTGACTTCGTTGGCAAATGTATTCAATAAATAATCTGGGATATTCATTCTCTGTTTTGGTTCTACAACTACGACAATTACTGCCTGTAGACGTTCTAAGGACGGTAATACATCCCTAAGTGCAACAGAAAGTACACTTCCCTCTACATTTGGAGTATCAATTACAATAAGTGGCAATTTATTACTAAAAGAACGAGAAAAATCAACCATTTTACTCACTAGTTCAACCGAGTTTTTTGGTATGTCATATCCAACAAGGCTAGAATACATTCGATGTAGAAGGCTTTCATCGGGTCTAGATGCCGAAATATGGTCAATATGGACGTATACTGGAGCCTCTTCACCTGCACAGCGAAGCAAAGAGGTTCTACCGCTACCTAGTTCGCCGACCATTAGAATGCTACGATTAGATCTAAAATTGATATTTTGGGAGATTCTTCCCCTCACCCCTAGCCGACCAACATAAAGATTGGATTGATTACTTTCCAATGGACTTGTTGAGAATGGATTGTATGCTAACTCAGGAATCTCAAATTGTAACCCTTCTACACGCATGTTGGCACCATCAACCAAGAGGGTATTTGATATTTCACCATAATTAGCACCACTTGAACCCGTTATTTCGCGTCAATCGATTTATTCAGTGAGATTATTTTCTCCAATTAACGAATATTTAACGCATATTTAACGCGTTAATAAAAGCGTTAAACCCGTTAATCTAGCATCTGTACAACCCATTGCTTATTTGCAGACTCGCCATGGGTACCACTAGTGAGGACATGCCTGTAGAGAATAGTCGATTGAGTGGTTTCTTCAAATTATCAGTGGAAGAACGACGAAAGCTGGTACAAAATCTATCTGGCATCTCTGATGAGCATGTTGCAGCACTTGCCAATAATGGCGAACTAGACGATGATGCTGCTGATCGAATGATTGAGAATGTCATTGGCACCATGTCATTGCCAGTAGGCATTGCAACTAATTTCGTCATTGATGGCAAGCATTATCTCATCCCATTTTGCCTTGAAGAATCCAGCGTAGTTGCTGCGGCTTCAAACATGGCCAAGAGATGCTTAGATAACGGGGGATTTAGGACACAAAATGATGCACCACTAATGATTGGACAATTACAAATTTTAGATGTGGAGGATCTTGAAATGGCTATGAAAAGCATACATCAAGAAAAGGATGAAATAATCAATTTATGCAATAGTCTGCCTTCTACAATGATAAAGTTGGGCGGCGGCTGTAAAAGAATTGAAACTAGGATTATAGAAACCATGTCAGGCCCAATGCTAATTCTTCACATTATTGTTGATTGCCGAGACGCTATGGGAGCTAATGCAGTTAATACAATGGCGGAATTGATTGCTCCGGAAATTGAAAGAATGACTGGAGGGAGGGTGCATTTGAAGATACTATCAAATCTAGCCGCCCACAGATTAGCGAGAGTTTCTGCCACATTCACTCCCGAAGAGATTGCCAATGACGGCACTAGAGAAAACGGACTTGATGTTATTCAAGGAATTATTGAGGCTCATCATTTTGCTGTAAGCGACCCGTTTAGGGCAACAACACACAACAAAGGAGTTATGAACGCAATAAGTAGCGTTGCTGTAGCCTGTGGTCAAGACTGGCGTGCTATCGAAGCTGGCTGCCATGCTTGGGCATCACACTCTAGTAATCATTATACTTCAATGACCAATTGGTCAAGGGATGAGTCTGGAAACTTGATTGGAAGTATCGAGACACCAATGGCAGTAGGAATAGTTGGAGGTGCATCAAAAGTTCACCCAACAGCAAAAGCTAATCTTGCCATACTTGGAGTTGAATCGGCAAACGAATTGGCTGGAATAATCTGTGCTGCTGGTTTAGCGCAAAATCTTGGTGCTCTTAGAGCCCTTGCAACCAGCGGAATTCAGGCCGGACATATGAAATTACATTCTAGAAACATGGCAGTAAGCGCTGGTGCAGAGGGAGAAGAAATTGAAATTGTTGCTTCAAGATTACAAGCACTAAATGGTCCAAAAACCCAAACCGCTGTCAAGAAATTATTAGAAGAGCTAAGAAATGAATAGTCACTCTTCTTCAAATTGTAATGTTCCTTGAACGGTCCCTTGATATTCAGTTTCACTTTTTAGGACATCATTGGTTTCTAATTCGTCCAAAATACCGGTGTTCTGAACTTGTTCTCTAAACCATGCTTTGACTTTTTTACGGTCTGTATATGGGCAACCAAATGCTTCAGAGAATCTTCTGGTAGTCGTTAATCTCCTGGTGTTACCGTCCTTCCGACGGTCAATCATACCATATTGAGCCAATTCTCTAACATAATCATATGCCTTCTGACCTAATAACTCAACCAGTCTTGATTGTGACATTGGCTGATGGTAAGCAATAAGAGATGCTGCTTTGAGTAATTTCTTTGGCAGATCAGTCTTAGCACCCTTAGGCAAATGACTGGCAATTTCCGGCTTAACTTCTATGGCCCACCTGTCACCAACTTCAGCGATTTGTAGAGCTCCCCCGCGACGCCTTTTGAGCGTGGAACGTAGCGAGAATAAACAATCCAACATCTCCTCCTCATCATAGCCTAATGACTGACATAACTCAGATACTGTCATCGACCTGCCTGCGCCGAATAATGTTGCTTCAAGTAATGTATCTAGTTGTATTTCTGACATGTAATCAAATCCTTACTCTACCAACCAATCATGCTCAGGCAAATCATCTTCCACTGATGATTGGATTTGCTCTTGCTCCAATTGTTTCCTCGCTTTCTCTTCTTTTGCTCTTATTTTTTCGGCTCGGCGTTTTGCAAATTGTACTGAACCTGTCTCTTCTTTCTCTGTAGAGTTAATTTGAACTTCCTTTTTATCCTCGATAAGTTCTTTGATATCATTGAACTCTGAGACCCCTGGCCATAAATCTTCTAACATAATATCACCATAGGGTACTTCATCTTGACTTATTAGAGCAAATCCTCGATGAGTCAAAAACAGGCTGGCTATGAATGATGCTACTTTAGATTCTTCTTCATATCCTTGTTCAATATGACCATTTTCAGCCAATAAGATGTCATTTAATTCAGCCATTACCTGAATCACTTTTACTTTTGGTGATCCCGATTTTTGACAAGCCTTTCTAAGCGCTGACCAGCATCTATAGATGTCACCTTCCAAGTCTTCATTATGCATCCTACTACCAACATTGTTCAGATAGTCACCTAATTCTGCTTGATGTGCAATCCTGTTTTCTTCTCGAATTTTTAATTCTTCAGCGTCCTCTGCAGCATCTTTGAAGGCAGATAAAAGTTCACCTAAAGTCACTGGCCTACCTTCATCTCGACGAATTCTTTCATCAAACAATGATGGAAGTAATTGTTCTACATCCCCTTCTAGAATTGAAGTAGTAAACAGATAATCCTGGTCATCATAATCTGACTCCCATCCGAAATCAATTTCATCTTCCCAATCATCTTCTTGGTCCATGTTTTGTACTCTATCAAATAACACGATTGCTTGTTGATTCAAAACTTCCCAAGCCATCCTAATCAAACGCCCACATGCAGGTAAATTCAGTTTATCAGATTCAGATCTAACCCGTTTAGTAAATACTTTCAAGAAAGTGGACAAATCTATGTCCCAGGGGTTTAGTTCCTGGTCTTTAACCAATGACAAAACTAAGGCTACCGACCTATCGAATGGGTCATCCAGTGATTGGTATTCTGATTCCTCTGCTTCAACTACTGGCATAATTCGCTCAGCAAACTTTAGCGCATCTTCTGATTCTTCGCCTGATTCAAGTAATTGATTGATAATATCCTGCCTAAGGAACCATTTATCTAATACTGATTGTTTTGTTGACAAGCCCTCACCTCACGATTATTCTTTAACTTCCAAGTCATCTTCTTTAGCTAATTCTTCATTGATTGCTTCAATCGCTTCGACTAATTCTTGCCGTTCTTCAATATCCTCGGTCAGTTCGCTAGCCCTATCCGCAAGACTCGATATTGAGGAGTCTTCAATGTCATCGTCTTCTGTATAGTTTAGCAATCCACCTAGGCTACTAGGTGGTGGCAACGGTTCTGGAACAGTTGGCATGTCAGAATCTGCTGCAAGTTGTTTTTCAAGCTTAATTGCATTGATTCGTTCATCGAGTGGATTGTCCTTGGCAGATTCAATTTCGCTCAATTCAATGGCTCTGTCACGATCAAAGTCGACAATTCTTCTACTGCAACCGTCTCCACCATGAGTAATTCCAATATGATGGTCTGCAAGCCTCAATGATACCTTTCTCAAGGTGACCATAATGAATTGAGCTTGCTTACTTCTCTGCCGACACATCTTAGCAATCAGTTCTGCATTTACCGCATCCAGGTTTTGGTCAACTTCATCAAAGTAGTAAAACGGACTTGGGTCATAATCTTGGATGGCAAAAATCAATGCTAAAGCAGCCATTGATTGTTCTCCACCAGACAATTGTAAACGATTAACCTTAGATGATTTACCCTTTGGCTTGGCCCATAATTCTAGACCTGCCTTGAATGGTTCCTCTGGGTTTTCTAAATACAGTTCACCCTTTCCACCATCGCTCAAAATCTTGTAAGAGTTCTTGAAATTTTCATTTACTTTATCTAATACTTTAACCAACTTTGACTTTCTTTGGCTTTCTAATTTCTCTGTGATGTCGACAAGGTTTGCTTTTCTGGCTTGTAGTTGCTTGAATTCATCCTTCATTGAATTTAGCCGTTCTTCGCACTCAGCATACTGTTCTATAGCAAGCATATTTACTGGACCGTGACGTTCCATGGCCCTTTCAAGTGTCCTAACTTTCTTATCAGCATCTCCAACTGAAGGTAGCGTAACATCTAATTCAGCAGGTTCGACTCCATTGCTTTGCATTTCAGAATATAGTTCATTAATGGCCATATCTTTATTGACAATAGACCTTGAAAGTTCATCACTTAATCTTCGGCGTGACTGCGAATCAGTAGATTTCTGCTGCAACTCTGTTCTTAGGCTGGCTCTCTCATCGACGAGTTCTATTCTTTCATCCTCAAGACCTTTGTTCTCTTCAAGTAGTTGAGTTCTTTCTTCTTCCTTATCTTTTAGATCAATAGAATCTGTGGCAATTGCTGCTTGTAAAGTATCAATCATTTCGCTTCTCTCAATAATTGCTTTATCGATAGTGCTGATTCTTGACTCCAAGTCTTGGACTCTCTGGTTTAGCAAATCTTTGTGCTCAGAACCGCTCTCTAACGCAGTTAGGGCCTTGGACATTGTACCTTCTGCATCAAGGCGTTTAATTTCTGCAGCATGCATTCTATCTTTGAGGTGCTCTGGACTTGCAGATTCAAGTTGGGCCCTGGCCGCTATTATTGCGGATTCCAAATCTGCAACTACAGATTGAGCATCATCTAATTCATCTATATGACCTGCTGCTAATCCTTCAAGGTCTAATAACTTCTTTTCAATTGTAGTGATTTCACCTAATGATTTATTGTAGACTGTTTTGGCTTGCTTTAATTCAGCCCGCCATTCTTGCAATTTTACAGCATGATCACTATCAGTCAACTCGTTGATTTTTGTACGTAGTCTTTGTTGTTCCCTTCTAGCCTCTAATAATGCCGCATTGACAGTTTCGGACATAAGTTGTAACTTACTAATTTCAGAAGATAGTTTTTCTACTTCAGTCGCACCTTTTATGCCACCACCAAATGATACGGACATTTTGCGTTTTGAACCTCCAACCATAGCTCCACCAGCTTCAGTCACATCACCACGCAGAGTAACTAGCCTAACGCCTCCCATGTTACTTCTAGCCGTAGATAAAGAATCTACAATCAGCGTATTCCTTAGCACGAATTTAATTGCAATATCTATTTTGGGATCATAATCTAATAATTCATGAGCAAAACCAATTACCCCGGGCTTCTTAGAAACCATCAATGCTTTTCCTGCAGTTCTGTTGCTGTTTAGCTTGTTGAGTGGCAAGAAGGTTGCCCTTCCTGCTCTTCTTTCAGCCAACCATTTTATCGCTCTGGCTGCAACTTCATCACTTTCCACAATAATCGAAGTCATACCCCCGCCTATTGCTGTGGCTAAGGCGCTGTCATGAGATGAATCTACAGGTGCACATAATTCTGCAATACTCCCAACAATACCAGTAAGTTCGCCATTATCTCGAGCTGCAATAATTGCCGCAGCCCCTCCTGCCATTCCTTTAGCACCGGAGGAGGTTTCCATTTCAGCGCGTAACCTTTCTCGCTTTCTTTCAGATTCTCTAAGTTTGTTTTCTATCAATTGAGATTCCTCAACTAATTTACCTTCACTCCTTTGAGCAGTTATCAAATCAGTTGACAACTTATTTCTGTCAACTGTGGAATTTGGCCCGGTAAATTCTTCGCCTTGTAATTCTAATTCACCAAGTAGTAATCGGTTCTCTTCTGATTCTTGCTGTGCATTAGATAATTGCTCTGAGATTATTTCTGCTTGGGCAGCAGTACGGTTTACCTCTGTTTGTGCCGCATTTAGAGTATCATTTGCTAGGCCTAATTCCCCAAGAAGTTTAGTCAGTTGTTGGGAAAACTTTGCACTCTCATCTCCGGATGATTCCATTATTTCTTGCACTGCTAATTCTTCTGATTTTGCTTCTTCTAGAGATGATTTGGAAGTTTCAAGGTCCGTCTGTGCTGAATCTAAGGTTTGGATGAACTCTTCTAACGCAGATGCGGCATTTTCTAATTGTTCATTTAAAGCCATGACTTCATTTTTGTCTTCTAAGTCTTTACTTTCTGCGTCAGAGATACGATCTTTATTAGTATCGATTTTCAAATGTAAATCAAAAATTAATTTATTGAGGCCTTTGTTCTCTCCACCGGTTAATTCTTCTATTTGCCGCTGTAATTCGCCGACTTGGTCATCTAATGAAAGTAGCTTTTTCGACCCTTCTTTAACCTGTAAATCTAGGTCATTTGCTTCTTGTAAATACCTAGCTTGTTCATCGACTTGATATTGCTTTTCTGCCAACTGACTTGCATAGTTTGCTTGATAGGCGATAATTCTTGATTGATTTAATTCTTCCACCAGGTCTTTTACTTTCATTGCGAGATCTTTTTGTTTCTTGAGATCTTTAAGCCTTGATTTTTGACCGTCCTCTAGGAGTTTGATTCTTTCAATATAATCTTCAACACTTTGTTTTTGGCGGTCTGCCTTTCTTATCTCATCATCATACAATGTGACTCCAGCAACACTATCCAATACCTTTCGACGTTCTTTAGCTGTCATTTTGGCTAAACTTGTAACATCTCCTTGCAAGACAATGTTATATCCGTCAGGTCTAGCATTTGCTGCACCAAGAATACGATGGAACGACTTTTGTGAACTCTCCTCATCATTTAGGTGATAGTTGGTGACGACATTACCGCTTTTAGTGAGTCTAATTGAACGAGACATCCTGACCTCATCTAGATTGACTGGAAGTCTTCTGCGGCCATTATCCAGTGTCGGATTGGCAAATACCAAAGTAACATTACAGGATCTTGCTGGTTTGTTGTTATTTCCTCCGTTGAAAATCAAATCTTTGGAATTTTGAGCACGAATTGTTTTGTTAGACCTAGGGCCTAATACGAATTGAATTGCGTCTCCACAATTCGATTTACCTGAACCATTAGGCCCAGTAATTGCCGTAAATCCCCTCTCTAGAGGTATCGTTACCTCTCCTTTGAATGATTTGAAATTTGAAACTTCAAGTGCTTTTAGATACATACCCAATCCCTCAAGCGGAAAATAAACTCCGACCTTAATCCTTAGAGCGGACTTCTAAAGGTCTTAAACTATACTAGTGTTGAGTATTCAATACTGCGTTTTTACTAGTTGTCAAATTTACCCGTATAGGACTAAATATTGCCAGAAAAATTACATGTTTTACAACCTGCACCTTCGCAATAAGGACATGTTGCCTTAACCTTGACAGAGTTTGTTGAGCGTTGCATTGTTAATTTTGAATCCCTGTGCATTAATGGAGAGCGGGCAACACGTTGTTGTTTCCCGTGTAATTCGGGCAATGGTTTAGCAATAGTGCCATACTTAGAACGGAATTTATCTGCTACTGCACGTCGACTTTCTAACCGTTTATTGGTCAAGTCAACCGCTTCTGCCTCCCAATGCTTAGGACCACGCATCATGAATGCTCCCACTATCGCCATTCCTAATTGAACAAATAATGGCGAGACATCTAATGGTATTAATTCAGCAATACCTTCAGAGCCAACAGACCTAGGTAGAACTTCTAATCGATCTAATATCGCAAGACCAAATAGTGAACATCCACCGATAAATGCCAGCCTTCTGAGTCGTTTTGCCCATCTCCCTTGTTGGGGAAATTTGAATCTACCCACAAACACCATGAATACTCCCTCGGCTAACAGAAGTAAATCTGCCCCATTCCATTCTCCAGCATCTGCTAAACAAAAACTATCATTTCCTTCAGCTAATTCAGATTCAATTTCGGAAATTGCACAATGAGGTTCAAGCATTTTGAGTACGTCAACCTTTGACGTATCTGCGCCTTCAATAATTTGTGGAGCAACCATGCCAAATTGGACATTTGCAATGACAAATACGACCATAGAGAGGCCAATGATGGTCGCGAGATTGCGCCTTAGGCTGCCCATGGTTGACCACATTGAATTAGTTTGATATGTCTATCGCTCAAACACTTGAAAAGGAAGTATCTTTTCGGTAAGTTTGCCTACCATGTCAGACATTGCGATTATCGGCAGTGGAATTGCTGGATTGTTCTCAGCACTCAAATTAGCTAACGCCGGACATAATGTCACAGTTATCACCAAACAACGACTCAAAGACTCATCAACTAATTGGGCGCAAGGTGGTATTGCTGGAATATTAGATAAAACAGATATTGGAGCCAAAGAATCTCATATTGAAGATACCTTAAAATCCGGAGATGGCTTGTGCAATGAAGAAATGGTCCGAGAAGTTATAGAAGGGGCTGCTGAGTGCATATTTGAGCTTGTAAACATAGGAGTTAAATTTGAAAAAAATCAGCAAGGTGAGTTTAAATTAGCTAAGGAAGGGGGTCATGCAGAACGTAGGATTTTACATGCTAAAGATGCAACAGGCCGGGAAATTGAACGAGCTTTGAGCGAAGCTGCAAAGAATCACCACAATATTTCATTGATGAGAAACACCCTGGCAATAGATTTGATTCAACGAGATTATGGCAACCCAGAAAAGGGAGTGTGTGGTGTTTGGTGTTTAGATCAAAAGTCTAGTGAAGTAATTACCGTTAAGTCTGATAGTGTCATAATAGCGACTGGAGGAGTTGGGCAATTATGGTCGAAAACAACTAATCCAGGAGTTGCAACTGGAGACGGCGTAGCGATGGCTTATCGGTGCGGAGCAGCGGTGAAAGATATGGCTTTTATTCAATTTCACCCTACTGCCCTAACAGTCAAAAATGACCGCCCATTCCTAATAACCGAAGCACTAAGGGGCGAAGGAGGAGTAATTCTTGATAAACAAGGATTAGCAATGTGGCAAAATGATTGCCAAACAGCTAGAGAACTTGGGCAAGAAGCGCCAGCACCAAGCAATTATTCATTCACCCTTGAATTCTCTAAATTAGGTTCGATGGCAACTCGAGATATAGTAGCCAGAGCAATTGATAATAATCTCAAACAAACCGGTGAAAAAAATGTCTATCTAGTAACCTCACATTTAGACAAGGCAATGCTAGAAGAGTCATTTCCAAACATGCAAAGCCATCTTGACAAATATAATCTAAGACTTGGTGTTGATAATTTACCAATATCACCTGCTGCACATTACATTGTAGGTGGATTGGATGTTGACCGTGATGGAAGACCAAAACTAAGGAATAAAAAATCACCTTTGCCCAATCTCTATGCCATCGGCGAAGTCGCTTGTACAGGAATGCATGGAGCCAATCGATTGGCATCAAATAGCCTGCTTGAAGCGGTTGTATTTGCTAAAAACACCGCCAATCACATAATTGATAATAATCCAAAAGGAACAAAAAAAGCCTTGCCTGATTGGCGTGCAGATGGATTAAATGAGCTTAAGGAACATGCACCAATCATCAATGATTTAACAATGCTAAGAGATACAATGTCAACAGAAGTCGGAATTGTCAGGAATTTTAAGCGATTAAATCGTGCATCAAGAAGATTACATCTGCTAAACCAAGAAATTGACATGATCTGGAAATCATCACTCCCATCTAGAGAGATAATTGAATTACGTAATTTAATCCAAGTAGCCATTTTAGTAACCGATGATGCCATTGGACGAAAAGAAAACCGGGGCCTTCACTACAACACAGAGTTAGTATGAAGTTATCGATTCTACCAATTGGCTCAATAATTGGTTTAACGGAGTTGAAACACCATATTTCTCTGCCCTATCAACAATCTGTCGGTTGAGAAATTGAATTTCAGTGTCTCTTCCTTGCCTTACATCCTGCAACATGCTGCATTGATTGTTTGATGTTGCTTGTAAAACAACTCTAAGATTATCAATCAAGGTTGCATCGTCAAGTGTTGTAATGCCTTCTAATCTTGAGATTTTAGCGCCTTCTAACATTACTTCAACACAGGTCTCAAACATCTCATTCTCAAGTAATGCACCATTGCTAAGTCCGGTAATCGCCGCGATTGGATTAATCGCGATATTTAGCAATATTTTAGACCAAATCATAGCCATACCATCAGGTTGTAAATTTGGAGTTAAACCTGACAGTTCCAATAAATCTACGAAATCCTGAATCTCTGACAAGCTAGCACCAAATGGTAACTCTCCTAAATTAATGGCTCCAATTCCTGCCCAATTTACTACCCCTGGACTAGGACGCCAAGCGCCGTGTGTAGTAGTGGCTGCTATGGTACGATGTGGTCCAAAAGTATCCTTACATTTTTCAACATGACCAAGACCGTTACTCAGCACCAGAACTTTTGTGTCTAAATGGCACATTCGCTTAGCGATTTCAAATAACTTTTCAACTTGGTTGGCTTTACTACATATCAGAACATAATCTGCTGCACCGTCAAAAATATCATTGGCCATCACATCATCAATAGATATTTCATAAGCATCCGGAGAAATCTTCAGTTCTTGATGCCCAGTTATCGTAATCCCGTCTAACGCCAACTTTGCAGCGTGTTCACCCCGGGCATGTACAAGTACATGGGCAAGTTTAGAACTTGCCAGTTTCGCAGCAATTAGGCTACCAATTGAACCTGCACCTAAAATTGCTATTTTCATATTACCACTCACGAATAACTACCAAGATAGATGTAAACTTCTCCATCTTCAAAATCGACCCATAGTGTAGAGACGACACTGTTTGGTGGAGTAAATTTAAACTCGTTTTCACCTGGTGTAAGTAAATTTGTTGAACTGACTATTTCCCAGTCTGTAGATTCATTACCAGAGGTAGTCTGTACAATATTTACTCCAATTGTTTCGTTAGTTGGATTATGAAATACAAATTCTGACAGATTATTGCCAGATAATTGACCGTTTACTGCTGATGCCCAAATAGAGGTCCATAACCGATAGAAATTACCATTTCTTTCTAGAATCAATTCTGGACCAGACTTAACTGATACTTCTAGCGATGGTTCGGGATGCAGCTGATCCGAGCAAATCGTTATGTTGTTCCCTTCTTCGATTACTAGTAGTATCGAATCATTATCTTGTATCGCTGGGATAAGTGCAGTACTACGGTAATTAGTATTCCAAATCCATTGGGATGAATCGCCGGGTTTTGTCGGCGTGCTGACTTTGCTAGCTAATTTACAATCAGACTCTGATACTGAGAGTATAGTGCCTGGAGAAATTTCAGAACCCCATCCTCTTACATCTGTTGAATCAATTAACGTACCATTTTCTGGAGTAATAAGTTGTAGATTTAATTCCGGTTGATTGGGGTAAAATAGATTATCATCTAGTGATATAGCGTCTAGTACATACGATCTTAACAGAACCACTGGATCTTGACCCTTAATACAAATTTCATCAGAGGTATGGTCGATTTCTGCTGATAAACCAGGGTTGCCTTCCACCCAATACATCCGGGTTTGGAACTCGAAATCGTTGGCAGAATTAGGGAAGGTCAAATTGTAAGAACCATCTATGTTAGTAAATACTTGTATGCACCTCTTGAGTTCATCAGACCGATAATCTAGGTACCAATCACCACCGGGGTAAATTGGTAAGTCTGGTATTAATTCGATTATTGAAACATACTCTTCATCGCCAATATATGTGATCAAATAAACCTCGTCTAAATGAGGAGAGTAACTGGCGGAATTCCATGTCACATTAAGTATAACAGAAGATTTCATGCCCGGTTCTATGACGTCTCCACAACCTAGCCCTGACAATGATGGTCTGTCATCATCACTACATTGCCAAGTGAAATTCCAATCAGGTGACACAATACCATCTATCCTAGCCAGGTCTAGTTGCCAGTCTTGAGAAATCGATGATGGGTTAACAACATCAATCACTAAATTACCATACCATGTTTGATTACCTTCCAATATAGTGATATCGTCATCAAATTGATATTCAATATCTTCATCCCAATCTTGATCCATAGCAAATGGTATTTGACTTGGCAGGCCAAGTAAAAAGATAACAAACAGATACATACCCATCTTTTTTACACTATCGAACTCAATTCCTTTTGGTTCATTGAGGATGACTGGCACCCTTCGGTCTGAGCCCATAAATAACAAGAGAGGAAATACAACCCCTAGGACAGGTAACCAAATGTTGAAACTACCAAATGCGTTAAACATCCAAGCAAAAGCAAGTATTACGGCAAACAAAAATAGTTGATTGGTCGAATTCCTTGCTTCATTCATGCTAGTCCTTGCGATTAACAAGCGCCCGCCAGGGAATGTTGGAATAGGCAATAAGGATACCCAACCAAAGAAACTTAACATTGCTCCAGCCTTAGATAAAGGGTGAGCCCAAACAATCTTTACAGAAATACCATCAGCAATTATTGGACTCAATAAGTTGACTAACAAAGGCATCTCTGCAACATATTGCATAGAGGTAACTGCTACTAAATCAGGAGTAAGTAACAATCCTAATATCCATAAAGCCATACCAGAAATTATCAAAATACTTGGAACAATAAGGGCGCTCCAACCTAGTAATTCACGATCTTTCCACGGCCTAGCATCCATTCTTGGAAGTGTAGGTATTATCAGAATACCAAACGGCCAAATTAACATTGATTTTGACATAAGCCCTAATGAAAATAAACTGATAGATGGTTCTGGTATTGGAGTTAAGTGACCCACTCTTAGACCATGCTTTTGTGCATGGTATTTCTGCGCGAAAGACGCTAACATGATTATTGCAAAAACTGGCAATGTATAGCCAACAAATGCGTCGAGGAATAATGATTCAAAAAACCATCCATCTTCAGGCCTGGAACCATCTATCCAAAACATTCCAGCTAAAGTTGCGGTGAGAATTGAAACCGACCAAAAACCGAGAGTTGTTTTTGAAGCAGGGAATTGCCTTTCAGGAGATGGGATTATCTGTACTAACCACGGTTCTCCTGTTTCTAATTTAGCCAGCCAACCAAGATCGACTAAGTGTAAATTTAGCTCATCTAAACTCTCATTCACCTCACTATCGCCAAGGATGTCTACCTTCCAAACAGGCCATCTGGTTCCGCCAAGTTCTCCAATTATCTGGAAATGGCGAGAAATTATGCGTTCAAAGAGTTCTTTCTGGCTCCAAACATCTCTGTGAGCTGGTAATCTTGATAATTTGTCATCAGATGACGAGGGTTCTTCAACAACTTCGTCGGCCATAACTGAATCTCCCCATTTAGGGGTGTGGTTCTTTCCTACTTTAACCATCGTTGGCTAGTAAGCATCATTTGTTCTTGAATCGTTTGAGTCTGAAAGTTTCCTCTCTTTCCATCTCTTCAAGTCTTAGTTGGATAAACACTCTTGCTTCTTCGAGTTCTGGTATAACTTTGAATTCCAAGGCATTTACTCTTCTTTTGGTTGCTTCAATCTCTTCTAGTAGACGTTTTAGGGTCGCTTCCATTTCACTGGCAGTAACTATTTTCTCAATCAGTTCGCTAAATGATTCACTTGCTTCGTCGATATATGGGGACGAACCAATATAACCAACACCGCGCTCTTTGAAAGTTGATTTCAAGTTAGTTCCACTAACGCTTGGTACAACTACACCCATGATATTGCGTCGTTCAACTTCAACTTCTGGGTGAGCACTATTGGCAATTGCTGCAGCTCTTACAGCTAGTCCACCATCAATTGCGTTAGCCAAGTCAATTCTCTGCTTAGCCAATCTGTATGAATCTGTCAACTCGCGTTTGGCTTTTATCATTTCAGATAGGAGTTGCCTAAATTCATGGAACAGGCCATCTCGCTTCATTTTCAGCAGTTTGTAACCATTTTTGGTCTGCTTTATTCTAGACTTAAGTTTGATTAATTCACTGCGGGTTGGTTTAATGTCCAATGCCATGAATATCTCTCCTGTTTCACTCTTTATTTTCTGGGTGATACTTTTCAATCCACTTTTGGTCTAACCTAACAAGATACTTGGTGTCAATAGAGGACATTAAATTCCAACACAAATCAAGTGTTTCTTCAATCGAACGGTCTTCGTCTCTTGTTTGGCGCAGGAATTTATCTTCAAATACTCCAGAAAAGTCTAACAATTGCTTGTCTCTTTCATTAAGTGCATCTTCACCGACAATTGCCACTAAACCTCTAAGTTCTCGACCTTGAGCATAAGCAGCGTACATTTGGTCAGAAACTGATTTGTGATCTTCCCTGGTAGTCTTTTCACCAATACATGAACCCATCAATCTAGAAAGTGATGGCAGAACATTGATTGGTGGATAGATACCTTGTTGATGTAATTCTCTTGAAATAACAATCTGTCCTTCGGTAATATATCCAGAAAGATCTGGGATTGGGTGCGTAATATCGTCACCAGGCATGGTTAAAATTGGGAATTGGGTAATAGAACCCTTCTTGCCTTTAACAATTCCAGCACGCTCGTAAAGCATAGCCAAATCAGTATACATGTAACCGGGGTAACCACGTCGACCAGGAACTTCTTCTCTTGCCGCACCAATTTGCCTTAGTGCATCACAATAGTTTGTCATATCTGTATAGATAACAAGTACGTGATAGTCCTTCTCAAACGCCAAATATTCTGCAGCGGTTAATGCTAATCTTGGAGTAATAATTCGCTCGACTGCAGGGTCGTCTGCCAGATTGACGAATAGAACCGCATTTTCAAGTGCTCCTGTTCGCTCAAGATCTGACCTAAAGAAATTATACTCTTCCGCAGTGATACCCATAGCACAAAATACAACAATAAATTCTTCATCCGAACCCTTCAATTTTGCTTGACGAGCAATTTGCAGAGCAATATCATTGTGTGGCAAACCAGATGCTGAGAAGATTGGTAACTTTTGACCCCTTACTAGAGTTGTACAGCAATCAATAGCAGAGATACCAGTTTGAATAAAGTCGTGAGGACTTTGTCGACTGTAAGGATTAATAGCAGCACCAATAATATCTGCGTTTTCATCAGCGACGATAGATGGTCCGCCATCTCTTGGCCTACCTGCACCGTCAAGAATTCTACCGATTAGTTCAGTACTAACTGGTAGTTTGAAAACGTCACCCATGAAAGTTACACCAGATTCTCGGTTGATTTTAGCTGTCCCTTCAAACACTTGAACGATAACTAATTCATCAGAAGTATCCAGTACTTGCCCATTTTTCATTGAACCATCTGCAAGTCTGATTGTTACGATCTCGCCAAATGCTACAGGTTCAGTTTTATTCAAGAAGACCAGAGGTCCTTTAACGTCGGTAATTGTTCTATATTCTTTTCCACTCATGATAATTCCTCCTAGTTACCCTCCACGGTATTGGCAATTTCATCGGTCATTGCAGTCACCATAGTATCGATTTCGTCGATGTAGCCTTTCTCAAATCTACCTCTCATCAAATCGGTTCTTGCTGGAATGTTGACCACATCATTTAGTTGTGCACCAGATGCCATTGCTGACTTTGCAGCCTCTTGGAATGAGAGAATTGCTTTGGCCATTTTATACTGCAGATTGATGTCACAGTAGGCATCAACTTCGTGGAATCCGTTTTGTTGTAAGAAAAATTCTCTAATCATTCTAGCGACTTCAAGGGTTAGTTGTTGATCTACTGGCAGTGCATCAGACCCAACTAATTGAACAATCTCTTGCAATTCAGATTCAATTTGCAGTAAACCGCTAATTTGAGTCCTTATCTCAGGGAAATCTTGGGCAATGTTGTCTCTAAACCACTGATCTAAACTTTGTGGGTAAAGTGAATAGGAATTTAGCCAGTTGATAGCGGGGAAGTGCCGTTGTCTTGCTAATCCAGCGTCTAGACCCCAGAAAACCTTGACAATCCTTAGGGTACCTTGTGATACTGGTTCCGAAATATCTCCACCTGGTGGAGAAACCGCACCGATTACAGTTACTGACCCATCGTCGCCGTTGAGGGTCTCAACACGTCCTGCGCGTTCATAGAACTCTGCAATACGAGAAGATAGGTATGCAGGATATCCTTCTTCACCGGGCATTTCTTCTAGACGGGATGAAATTTCACGCATTGCTTCAGCCCAACGAGATGTTGAGTCTGCCATCAATGCAACGTCGTAACCCATGTCTCTAAAGTACTCAGCAATGGTAATTCCTGTGTAAACTGACGCTTCACGTGCAGCAACAGGCATGTTTGAAGTGTTGGCTATCATAACAGTTCTGTTCATCAAAGGTTTACCGGTGTTTGGATCGATTAGATGCGGGAATTCGTCAAGAACCTCAGTCATCTCATTGCCTCTTTCACCACATCCAATATAGACAACAAGTTGGGCGTCTGAATACTTGGCAAGTGATTGTTGAGTAACTGTCTTTCCAGAACCAAATGGACCAGGAATACCAGCAGCTCCACCTTTTGCTAATGGGAATAAGAAATCAAGAATTCTCATACCTGTAACCAGAGGAGTATCTGGTGCATACTTTTGGCGGAATGGCCTAGGTGACCTTACCGGCCACTTTTGCATCATTTGAAGGTCTGAGCCATCATCAAGAGTACAAACGGTTTCAGTGACATTGAAGTCGCCTGATTTGATTGATTTTACCTTACCGCTTTTACCTGGAGGCACCATGATTTTGTGAACAATCGTTTCAGTCTCTTGTACGTGCCCAATCACTTGACCACTAGCAACATCGTCACCCTTGGCAACAACTGGTTCAAAAGTCCATTTCTTTTCCAAAT
>CAXGZX010000007.1:0-43771 GCA_964014545.1 uncultured Candidatus Poseidoniales archaeon
CTAGGTGATAGGTCAATAGTATTTGCATCATTTAGCCAAAATAGTCATTCACTTTCGCCGTCACACCTACAAACATGCGATGGAATGCTAGTAAGTCTACTAATCGAATTCATTTAGCAATTGAGGGTAGTTGTGGGGGGACAACTGTTGGTTTACAAATGGCAGCTAACCAGATAAGCGAGGGGAGTCGAGTACTTTGGGTTGGTCTAGAGATGCCAAATCCAATAAGGTTCCAGCAGTTATTTGCTCATATATCACCAGTTGCATCTTCCAAATTCCATGCCATGATGATGTCTGGAACCTTGGATAAAGCAGTTGACGCACTCATTTCTGCGGCAAAGAATTTACCTTCTGTCTCGCTAATAATTTTAGATGACTGGTGCGACAACAGCGGTAAAATTTCTAAAAAATATTTGAGTGAAATTCAACGGTGTTCTGATTATGTTAGTAAAGATATCAAGATAATTCTAATCAGTAAAGGGACAGTTGATGCTAGCGGAAAGAAAACTGGTGCGATATTTGCCCGTAGTGAAAATTACTTTCGAGAAAATGGTTTTGAAATTTGGACATTGTCCAAAAGCAAAGATGGGCACTATAGAGATCTAGTAACTAGTGAAGTAGTAACTCAATTGAAGATTGTAGACGAAGGAATGGAATTAGTTGCTTAATCATCTATTTCGCCTAATAATTCAGCCATTTCTTCTAGAGCGTCATCATCGGGTTCCTCAAATGCTGTAGGGTCCTTGGCCCCACCACCCATTTGATCCGAACCAGCTACTTTAGGGGCATTCTCCTCAACAGAAGACTTACGGTTATGTTTCGCCTGATTTATTATGAAATATATCATAACAAAAAATGAAATAATGAAAATAAAGTACGCAATATTTTTGGTAGTTGATTCATCAACCATGTTATCACTAAAGGGGTTTGATTATTGTACCTTCCCCCTTAGGCTTACTTGTTATATTTAGTTCCAATCTAATGGTCGAGATAAATGCCTTCTAGCATCAATCGGTGGTTGAAGCCAGTCTTTCGAAGGAGGTAATCTTTCAATCTCAAGCCATAAAGTTTGAGAGGTCCTTCGGCATTTAGGACATCTTACTGGTTGATTTTTGCCCATTGATTTCATAGTTACTTGACAGTCTTGACACAATGGGCGTTTACGTTTCGGTGCGGCAATTAAAATCCTCATTTTTTCTAAATGAATAGAACCATCGGGACTTTTCAAACCATTAAATTCAATCTTGTCGCCTTTTTCCAGCCATTGAGATAAGAGTTTAATCTCTCCAGATTCAGCAAATGCCAATAATTTGCCATTATCTTTTGTTTCAATAACAACTGTCCCTCTCTTCAAAATACTAGTGTTGGTCACGAAATCAGTTTTATTATCTGATAGATGATCATCTGTTGCTTGATTCGTCTGAAATACTATGTATCCTTCTGTTTGTTCAGTATTTACCGCATCAAGTAGCAATTGACAATTTTTTTCCGCAGCAGCCATTGTTTTGGCTCTTAATCCAAATAATACCGGGCAATTACCTCTTGGAGCAATTAAAATATTATTTGACCTAACATCTCTAGACATGAAAGTCTCAGGGTCATTATCAACCACTGCTAAAGCAGACATATCAATCTCTCGCTTTTTACGACCAGTAATCGCTTCGCTAGTGCGCCATGATATTGCTTCAAATGTATGGTTGAGACCTGGCCAAATGACGGCAGCAGATGCTCCGATTATACCATGTCCACCCCAAGAGAAATCTGCTTTAGGTGCCTGTTGTTTGGTGACTTCTTTAGTCACAGCAGACCAATAAAATTCAGCTTTTGGCTGTCTGTTAAACCACACCATTCCGGGGTCAGTAGGGTACTGTTTTCTTTGATATTCTTTGGAAGTTGATATATTGTCCTTGAGTGGCAGTATTTTTTCATTCCACCAATCTTCTAGAAATTGTATCAATTCTTCTTCATTGTCATCGGTTATAATTTCGATTGCAACTGCGGCATTCCCGCGTGTTCTTTGTGCAGCATATGGCCACAATCTAACTAATCTTGGGTTTTGGTAGGAAAATTGTGTTGGTAAATTACTAATCAATTGGAACAGTGTGTGTGTTGTACAACCTCCATTAATATGGTCGGTATCATCAATTCCTAGCCAGCCCATATTCTCACCTCACTGGTTGGAAAAAATCGCCGTTGTCCTGCGGGTCTAGCAATCTTTCTTTTACTTCGATAATGCCAATATCTGCTCTAACCTTGAATAGTCTGGCGCCAAAACCCCAACCTGCACCTAAATCACTTTTCCTGTCCCCGACTATCAGGTCAAGTTCATGCACAGGAGTTGGTTTATCCTTCCACCAATTGATTGTTGTTGCTTCAATTGGAATTGCAACATTTTTGTTCAATTGTAACGGTAATGACATATCACCTCGCAGTATTTTATCCCCCAAATACAACATACCTGGCATTGGTTTGCGGCATGAACATCGATCAAATTGTCGATGTGGGCAAGTTATAATTAAATCAATAAATGCATCACTGTCGCTTTTTAACATAATCCTAGATAACTCATTATGAATTTCATGAAGTTTTTCTTCATCCCATAACTCTCTAAATATGGCCGATTGGTTGGTGACTATACATACCATAAATCCTAACCTTTTGAGGTTGGCAATTGTTTCTGCTGCTCCTTTTAGAAGTATTAATTCATCTGGGTTGTTAATATAATTTGGACTACCAATATTGAGCACTCCATCTCTGTCGACAAAAGCAATCGCGCCATTTGGCTTTACACCTTCAGGCCATTTGGTCGCATAAACCTCCACAACCGCCCCCAGCATGTTTAGCCCTAGGCAATTATGTTGATGTTATTTTGCATTCAATGCAAGTTTTCAAATCGACTGAGTTATTGGGCGATGCATGGAGGCTCAATCATTAGTAGCAGTGATTGGAGCAATCGGCTTGATATCGCTGGCACTTTCGTGGCATCTTCGAGGTGGCAATTCTGTAAGATTGGCTCAATTAGGCTGGATATTTGTCGGAATCTATTTTTTCTCTGGTGCCTGGAAATATCAAGCGAAAGGCGATATAATACTAACCACGATGAGTTTGGTTGCTTTGCCTATGACTGTTGGATTGGCATATTGGGAATCTAACACAACCGATAAAAGGTCTAGAAGCGCACTGAATTGGGCAAGGGGTGCAATGGCTTATGCTGGTGGACCATATTTGCTAATTTCGCATGTTCCCTGGCTTAATGTTCTGGCGATCTGGTTTGTTGCATCCCAAGTTGCATTATTCTACCGATTATCTGGAACAGGTGATATAGAACTTGGTGAAACTTGGGTTGAAACTACCTCTGGAAAGGTTACTTGGGATGAGTGGGATGGAAATCGATGGTTTAGTGCTGATACGATTGGCGAGTTTCCATTTCAAACCGAACTTGTCATGGCAGATGGTTCATTTATTGGAATAAATTTCGTTCTAGCCTGTACAGCTCTACAATCAATGGTGATATTCATTGGCGCAATCTCAGTTTTAGACCTTGGATGGAAACGTCGGGTTCGTGCAATCATGTTTACCATTCCGGTAATTCATATTTTGAACGTGTTTAGAAATGTTGGTCTTATTTGGATGCATCAAACCTATACTACTTGGTCTTTTTACGGAATGAACGTATTTGAGTTCGGTCATAACTATGCATCAAGATTCGTATCACTTTTTGCCATGTTTTTCATGGCCTTGATCATGTTTGAAATCTTACCAGAGCTCCATCGGCACATTGTAAGACTTCTCAAACCACTTGGCATAATGCAACCGGATAAGAAAAAAGTCTAATTCTTCGACCAAGGTTGAGTTGAATCTGTTCTCTGCCACTTATTGCCAGAGCCTACAGGGAATTCTAAGACTTCATTACCATTTGAATCAATCATTCCTAGTAATTGGTTTGGAGGTCTAGCCGGATCGGCTATTAATTGCTCAAATAAATTATCTTCAACTAAATTATTTTGTGGCAACTCGAGTATGTTACTTTCGGGTTGATTAATGGGGGTATAATCCGTGGTTTGCTCTGGTAACTCAGGAGTCTGTTTGAATGACTCAGAGGTATTATCTTCCATCTGCATCATTCGATCAGATAGGTCAAATTGCTTATCTGAGTCCCAAGTGATTGAATTGTCTTTGTTACGTGAATTCCTTGAGACTAATACTAGCATTGCCAGCAATCCAATGGCCATTATCGCTCCAGCTGAATAAATCAAATCGTTAGCAATACTAGGGGCTAAGTCAGCATTATCTCCTACACCGTCGCCATCAGAATCTTTTGATTCGTCAGGGTCATTGGGAAATAAATCATCAACATCTGGAACTCCATCGCCATCACCATCAAATGCATCAAATGTTGTTGTACACAATAACGCTAAAATTTCTATTTCAGTTTGAGAAATACGCAAGTTAGAGTTAGAATCTGTTTCAAAGAAATCATATTTATTTTCATAAACTTGGGAAGACAACATTTCGATGCTGACTTCTCTATTGTCGGGAGATAATTGATTAAAAATCAATTCAATCTCATTGTCACAGTTACAAGAAACTTGCAAAACTTCGGCAAATTCTACTTCACCATCTTGGTTAATGTCAAGTTCTGAAAACAAAACAGTATCGCCATTTATTAGTATATTCTTGGCTTCTTGTTCGCTCAACAATCCATTTTTATCAAGATCCTTGCTGGTCATTTCCTTGGTGGCTACATCTCGACAGTCTTCCGTTATCACAGGTTCTTCAGGTTCCTCTATAGGGTCGATAAATTCTGAATAAACCCATGAGGCGATTATACTAACTTCACTGATGTCTTCTATTGCATTAAGAGTAATATCAAATCTCCCATTTGCTGGCAAATTAATGAAGATTTGTTGCTCGGTATTGACTCCATCCGAATTTATGGAAACCTGCTCTGCCGCTGGTTCTGCACCAGGTCTTTGTCTTCCAGATTCTCCAAAATCCTCACCAAAGAAATCAAAGAAATCATCAAATCCAAAATCAATAACATTTCCTGTGGCTTCTAATTCTAAATTTCCAGTACCGCCATAGGTCGAAATTGATAAGTAATCACCCGGTTTTTCCAAATCAACAAAGAAGTTTAGAGATTCTCCAGCAGGCGCCTCTATTCCAGACACCTCATCTCCGTTGAACAACTGTATTGGCGTTCCATCGTACTGCCAAACATACCTGTCTTCAAACGAGGCCGTTATTTTCACCTCACCAAAGACCATGTCAGTCTCCAGCAAAATGTACCACATACCAGGTGTTGGATCATTAAATCCTATCTTATCGCCTGCTCCAGGGCTGTTACTACTGTAAGTGAAATCCGAATAAGTGGGTGCTTCAGCTAATTTCATGAATAAGGATGCTTCTCCAAATCCTGATTCAAGGTCAACTTCAAGACGTTCTGTGTCTTGAGGCACATTTACTTTGAAGTATTGCAATAATCCATCATATCCACTTAGCGGACCGTATGGAACTCCCGGTGTCAGTTCAATAGCATCCTCTGGTTCGATATTTTCCGGTTCATATGTCAAGGCTGCTGCTATAGTGAAGTCATTTGCTCTGCCGTAAGTATAAGCCGCAACATAATATATTCCAGGCTCAACATCGTAAAGAGTAACTTGTTGTTCATTGCCAGGACCACCATCCCAAGCAGACTTTTGTGCTTCCATGCCCATCCCTTCATCTTCAAAGAATGGTTCTTCAAATCCAAAGAACACACCAAACGGGTCTGGAACAGTACCCCAAGAAATTGCTAAATCTACATTGCCATTACCGCTGTAAGTTTTTACTGTTAGTGTGGACAAATTTTCTGCAACATCAACATAATAATACAATATACGGTCTTCTTGAGGAGTTCCTCTGCCACCTTCAATAGTCTGGTCTGTAACAGGGATTCCGTTAATCAGTTCGGTCATATCATCGAGTTCTGGTGGTGGGTCTGCAACTTCCATGTATGAGTAGATGACTAAATTTTCAATATCTTCTTTTGGCACTATTACCATCCAAAGGGTTCCTTCATCTGGCCATGACCATTGTTCGAACATAAATCCCCATTCCATACTAGCGTGTCGATCATGATTCCAAGAATTTGGAATAAATTCGTGCCCAAAGTAAGCATCAAACTTGTCTTCTTCATCCCAGAAGAAATCTTCAAACTCTTGGTATGCATCAATCATTAGACTGCTTGTTAGTGGTTCAATTTCAATGAAGAATAGTAACTGGTCGCCCTCTTTTCCAGAAATTCCGCTCAATTCTTCATCGCTGAATAATTCTACTGCTTGAGCAACGATTGTCCCATCAGGCATAACCCACGATGCACCATCGATTTCACCTGTCCGGTTTTCATACAAGTCACTAGTTAAACTCCCTTCTCCTTCAGGGAATTGCCAAGAACTCGTCTCAGTTGAGTTACTTATCGTAACGTTATCTATCATGCCAGTAAAGTAATTACAATCACAACCAGCGCCCATTTTACCAATGAATAATTCATCACAATCAGCTCCAGATTGGTAACAATCATTAGAGCCAAAATCCCCTTGAGGAATGTTGGTATCCTCAATTGGGATAAGGCCAGCAGGCTCACCATTTATGTAAAATTCACCATACGTCCCTGCCTCTATTATGACACTTACATGAGTCCATTCATCAGCATTTATGGTGATATTAGAAGTCGGGTGACGAGAAATTGAATATTCACTGGAATATCCCACGTTGCCGTTATTGATGTAGAGCCCCCAGCCATAATCACCCAGCATAGTGATGAAGTTTAATCCAGATGTATCAACCATGTTTACCATTGCTGAAATTTCAATAACTTCAGAGTAATTAGGTAACTCTTCATCAATGACAATTTTATCATCTATGCCATCAAACCTAAGCGCATAATCTGCACCTGGACCAACTTCTACAACTCCGTATACAGGGAAGTATTGCGGGTCGTTTTCTAGGTCGTTCCAATAGCCGGGCATGATGTTTCCCATGTTAGTACTTGCAATGTGCACATAATCTTCTTCACCATTGGCAGAGGGTTGTTCAGCACCCCAGTTTCTATACAAAAATGGAGTCCCATCATGCCACCGATAGTCACCCTCAGAATTGTAGTCTGACAGCCCAATCCACAAATGTCTTGAAAGGTTATCAAAACTGGCAAATGTTTCCATTAACCATTGATTTTCTTGCTGGTCATCTACGGTTACCAGAAATCCATCTAGGCCTAAAGCAACTTGAGCAGATTCACTCCATGATGCTTCGCTAAGCAGGTGATATGTATTATTGTTATACGGATTTACTGCGGTATGTAAAACTTCAATGTCTGATACATCCTCTGCTTCAACATTAGTAGATGTCAACGGCGCAGAAAGTGAAATCAGAAAAATACTGACCAAAACGAGTGATTTGGTAAATTGGTTCATGCTATCAATTTTGACATCCAACGGCCCCATTAAAAACTAGTGGTTGGCTGATTACGGTTTATCGCTTCATTTTTTTACCACCAATTCTTAGTTCGGTCTCAAGTGGCATCTGGTGTTCCCAAGCAAATTCTTTGACTATTCTCCAACCTTTTTCAGAACCTTCGTAGTCTTTAACTTCAATTATTTTGTTTCTAGTATTAGCTTTAAAAGCCGCTACAGGCTCTGCATTTTTGAATACTAAATAGGCAGAACCAAACCCGAATCTTTCCTTCATTACATCAGCGAAATAAGGTGCGATTGGATCACTTGGTGGCAACACAAAGTCTCTTATTGGTTTGATATCTTTAGCTTCTTCTAGTAACTCTTTTCTGCCCCAACAAACTTCATGTAAATCCTCAATCAAGAATCCTTTAATCAGTGTTTCATCTTGTTCGAATTCGTTGAGCACAGATTTAATTTCTTCTGGCTTGAATGGTGTTCCTGCTAATCTCATGAATTGTTTTAGGGTAATAATTGGATAGTCTGTAACCATTTTCCTCAAGTATTCTTTCCTAAGTTCAACTCTATCCAGAGACTGGTTTGGCTTAACAGTTCTAAATCCTCCTCTAAAGTCTTGAACTATATGTCCAGTCCTAATTAACGGCTGAACCAGTTTACGAAATTCAGATTGTGATAAAGCATGCCTTTCCTTGAAGATATTTGGGTCAGAATTGGTTGAGAAAAAGTCTACAATGTCGAGTAAGTCTTCATCTGCAGGTTCTCCTCTAATGACTTGAAGGTCTTGAAAATGTTCATACGTAGCCCAAACTTGATGTCCCCTTAGATTGACTCCTTGGTGTAATCTATTTGCACTAGCCATACTTTTTAGATCGGCTCGATAAACCTCACAACGACCTCGCAAGGCAAAATCATCTCTTATCTCAGGAATCTTTTTCATAGCAATTACTTCATTTTCTAATCGTGTACTTTGATGTAGGAAATGACGGTGGAAGAGGGCTCTTTCTGCAATCTCTCTTGGTTGCGGGTCAACTATCCCCCCGCGGATCATTCTCTCTCCAGTTAACTTAAACCCAATATTTTCGAGATGTTTTCTAGTTTCAGGGTCTAATTGAGATACTGGTTCACTGTTGAAATTGGTCAACACTGCAACATCAACTAACTGGTCGGAATGGTTGTCTAATAGGACAGAAAACGCCTCACAGAATTCTTCGATGTAAGCATTAGGTATGTGTAAGTCTTTGACTTCTAGGTAATCATTTACTTTGAACATCAATACCTTGCCGATTGGGTCGACACCTTTGAACACAGGAAGATACCAACCACGATCCAAAATACTACGAACCTCCCAAATGAATCTTGATACATATGGGTCTGACTGTGTCAAAATTCTCAGTTCCCCGTCTTCTCTACTAGCCCTACTTAATTTGTCAACTTCGTCAGGCATACAATAGAAGGCTTCAGGCTCAGGCACCAAGGAAACAACCTTGGCAATCCTGCCAGATTTCTCTAAATTCATCAACGCAATAGTCAAGTCTTCATAGGATCTGGTGACAAAAAACCTCAATGTGTGTGATTTAATTGGCCCCAATCTTTTCACCACATCAACCAATGAATCTTCGAAACTCATTGGCTTGTAGACCCCCAATACACGATGGAATAATGATAATTTTCTTCTCCTTCCAACAACATCTTCAAATTGTTTTACCACTAACATTTGGCGTTCCAAATTATCCAGTGCTCTCTTCAAATCTCGGTGCAGGGACTTGAATTCATCACCTTTAGGGAAATCTTGCATTATCTCCTGTCTAGTTACATTTATCCCTGGGGGTATTTTTTGCAATAATTGCTCCTCCATTGCCCCAATCCATGGTTCAGGTTTCAATCCAAGAAGCATCGGAATATTCTTTCTTGTAGTGTAACCAATTCGATTATGGAGTAATCTTCCCATTATCACATCAGAATCCATTTGAAGGTCTTTCCAATCTTTAAATCTAAATTCTCCAACACGGTACATTAATTCTTGTTGCTTTTGGAATATTACGTGTGAATCAAATGCCGAAAAACCATCATCATATTGGGCAAATGATTTATCGAAAACCATATTTTGAACCCAACGATATTCGACAACTTCTTCTTCACCACCAGTGAGCCTATGTTCATCAATTTTCAAGATGTATTCAGCATCATCAGTTTGCTTGTAAAAGCCGACAGAAATGACATTCCTTGATTCGAGCTCTAGTAAAATACGGTCTACTAACGTTTTTGAGAATGGCAATCTTTGCTCAATATCATCAACCATCTTAGGTCCTTCACTACCTAACATTTCGATAATCTTGACACGCATAGCAACGTGTGGATCGCTGACTTTCATATCTTTCCATTTGGTCGGTTTTAGGCCATCATATTCAACAGCAATCTGATATTGTAATCCATCAATGTGTAATTCCCTAAGGTCTTTAGCATCTTTGCCACCATTAGAAGCGAGGCAGCCCAAAGTACCATGAATCTCAGCCATGTAAGGGGTGAACCATTTTTCATCTAATTCGGGAGAACCGGTATTTCTGATTTTCACTATATCGCCATTTTGACATAAGTTTTCTACCCAACCACTTAAAATTTCGATATCAATATTCTGAAGTTTTTCTTTGTATAGCGGATTTTTGAATGATTTATCCAATCCTCCTCCTTGGGACATTAATTTTAACAATTCTTCCGGGTTGTTTGGAATTGGGGCTTTATTCAGGTAATAGTTGGTTAATTCTTCAGCCGATAATTCGGTTGCTAAAGACCTTGTTCCAAGTAATCTCTGCAATATTGTTGGGTCAATATCCTTAACCAAGAATGCTCTAGTCTTCATTGACATTAAATCTTCAAAGGCTGACATGAACAATGACATTCCAAGTCTGGAAGGTATAGTCATTTTTTGGTGAACAATTCTGGCTTCTCCTTGAACACACAAACTTAGGAAATCATTCAAACTGTTTAGGTCAATGTCACCAAACATAATCTCATTTTTGGCTTCCCTCATCAATAAACTGTCTTCAATAGTTCGATGTTTATTCAGTAATGCATCGGCTTTTTGTTGAAACTGTTGTGGACTAATTTCATCTGCGCCAATTCTTTTTGGAATGATTAGAGAGCGTCCTGCTACTTCTTTGAATCGTTTAGAAAATATTTGTGTACTTATTATGTGCCGTTCGATTACTTCAATATGATTTTGATTTTTGAATGAATCATACATTTCTCTTGGCTCAATTTCTTGTGATGTTCTAAGCAAAAGGCCATTTTCATCAAATGACATTTCTATTACACTAATCCCCTTACTTTCAGCCAGTCCTGCCAGGAAATAGCCAAGAGCTGTATTGAATCCTCTGCCTCGACATGTGGTAATCATGTAAGTTGGGTGTCCACTACTGATTATTTGTTCAACTAATATTCGATTAGGATCCGGTACTTGGAAAGAATCTATAGAATGCTCCTCTAGATGTCGAGCAATTGCATTTGCCACAATATTTGATAGTCCATAAGCATCGCATAATATCATTCTTGGATCAATTTCTTTTCTTAGTGCAACTATACAGTGTCCGATAAGGTCTAGTAAAGCACTAGATAATTCTCTTGAACGAGACCTTGCTTCTCCAGACCATGATGGAACAGTTGGTCGATAACCAGTAACTGCTGTCACGTTGACTCTAGTGCCTTGAATATTGGTTACTCTGTAAGTTGAACCACCGAGTAGAATGACATCGCCACCACGCAGATTAGATACGAATGAGCCACTCAATTGGCCAAGTACTGAGCCCTCTGCGTTGAATACTAAGTATGAATTGTCTGGCGCAATTGTTCCAATATTCGTGTAATAAATCATTCTTGAATAGCCACGCTTACCGTATATGTTCTCTTCCCAATCAACCCATACTCTTCGTTCTTCTTCAAGCATGTCTAAAACTTCAATAAAATCATCATATTCAAAATTTCTATATGACCAAGCATTGACTATTACTTCATACGCTTCATCAATATCCAATTGATTGATAATAACTAGGCCTATCATAAACTGCGCGACTACATCCAGGCTATTTTCTGGGAAATGTAATATGTCCATTTCACCCTTCTGGATGGCTGATTGTAACGCAGCAAGTTCTATCAAATCGTCAACGCTTGTTGGAAGAAATCTAGCTCTTGGGATACCGCCAACATGGTGACCAGCCCGACCAATTCTCTGTAGTGCGGTAGCTATGTCTCCTGGACTACCAACTTGAATTACCAAATCGACTGACCCAATGTCAATTCCCATTTCTAGTGAGGAAGAAGTAACAACGGCTCTTAAATGACCATGTTTGAGTTTCTTTTCAACATCAAGCCGTATTTTCTTATCCATCGAACCGTGGTGACCAGCGATTAATTCACCTAGATGGGGTCTTAATCGTTGAACTAATGTTTCAGTCATTTTTCTAGTGTTGGCAAATACTAATGTTGTGGTGTGGGCAGATATTAGATCAGCAATTACGTCGATATTTTTCTCTAAAACCTTCATCACCGACAAATCACTGAATCTGTTATCTGGAATTATTATGTCTAAATCTAGTTCTCTCGAACCTGATACTTTTGCTATGCTTACTTTACTCTCGCCACTACGTGACTCTTTATCATCACTAGAGACTAGATATTCAGCAACTTTTTCCAGTGGTTCCATAGTCGCTGATATACCAATTCTTTGAACTGGAGTTTTTAGTAGCGTATCCAAATATGACAATGTGAGACCAAGATGCACACCTCTTTTAGTGGGCACTAAAGAGTGAAGTTCATCTATAATCATGTATTCTAATTCACTAACAATCGGCTGGAAACGGGGAGAAGTAATTGCTATTGCTAAGCTTTCAGGGGTAGTTATCAAAATATGGGGAGGATGTTTAAGCATTCTTTGCCTTTCAGATTGAGGAGTATCTCCTGTCCTTAACCCGACTTTTATTTCTTGAGCACGATCTGGTAAGTAGCGCTCAGAAATCTCTGTAAGAGGTCCAATTAGGTTTCTCTGAATGTCATTTGCCAAGGCTTTTATCGGAGAGATATAAGCGCAGTGAACCTTTTTCTCTAATTTTCCATCGAGTGCTAGTCTTACTAACTTATCGATAATTGTCAAAAAGGCTGTCAGAGTTTTACCAGACCCAGTTGGTGAGCAAAGTAGTAGATGTTTTCTGTCCATTATTGCTGGGATTGCTAATTTTTGTGGTCGTGTGAAATCCGGAAATTTATCCTTGAACCAGTTCCTAACCGGTGGACATAACATTTCTAGTAAACTCTCAGTATCTTGAGGATTATCTAGGTATTCAATGTCTACCATTTTATTTACACTATCCCAGTGATTCACAGTGAATGCAACAACTACTTGAAAACTTCGCCTTTAATTATGCATTTACACGATTCAGTACTAATAATATTAGCCGGGGATTAGAAGAAGAAAAACATTCTTCGACAAGTTACTGCTCGCCAAACAATTCCTTTTGTTAATCTATTGAAAAATAAATCCAGTAACTTGTCAGGCATCCTAAACATTATGCTGCCAATTTTGAAAGAACGTTTCGAATTTTTCATTACCCTACCCATTTGTTTTTTCCATATTTTTTCATATTCAGACAAATCTGTATTATTCTTGATATGGTCGGCAATTACTTGGCCAGCAATCCTTCCACCAATCATAGCAATGGTAATTCCGGCACCATTAGATGGCAAAACCATTCCTGCAGAATCTCCTACCAAGAGGTAATTGCCTTTGACAAATGTTTTGATAGTCCCTGACATTGGTAAAGCACCTGCCCCTTTGAAAGTAGTTTCACCATCATATTGGTCAATGAAATTAGCTGCATACTTGTTGAAAGGAACTCCTTTTGCAAAGCTCTTTTGAATTCCTATGCCAATGTTGGCACCAGATGATTTAGGAAACATCCAAGCATATCCTCCGGGAGCCATTGAGCCAAAATGTAATTCAACAGCATCACCATAATCTCCGTCTTTTAGTTGAAATTTGACTGGTATATTAACTGACTTTTCAGTCCAAAATTTCCGTCTTACTGGATCCTTATGACCTCCAGCACCAACTATCACCTTGGCTGTGATAGAATTTCCATTTCTCAGGGTAACTGTATTTTCTTCAATTTCCTTGACATATGAATTTACTAAATATTTGGCACCTGCTTCTTTTGCCATTGTCACTAATTGTTCATCATGTGCTACCCGATTTAGAATAAGCCCTTCAAAATTATAAGACAATGATTTTCCAGATGGAGTAATAATATTCATAGTATCACATCTACGAGAAATTGCATGTTCTGGTGTTTGGAATAATTCATCCATTTCCGGAACGTTTGGGCATAATCTGCGCATCTCATCATTGGTTGGAACTAATTCACCACATTGTAATGGCGTGCCAATGGAACTTCGTGCGTCTAAAACTAGAACGCTGATTCCCGCATTAGCAGCATAACGAGCCACGGTGCTTCCAGCAGGACCTCCGCCAATTACGATTACATCATAATCATAACTTTGTCCCATGTTATTGCGTGCGCCTTGGTATTCTTAACCATGCGTATTGGTACATATTACTGAAAAAACAACGGTCAATTTCAAAGGTATGACTCTCTACGAGTGGTTGGGGTTGAACATGACTAACGATGTTAGTGGCAGGCTAGAACGAATGTCTGGTATGTTAAAGAGAAGAGGATTTATTCTACCGGCATTCGAAATCCATGGTGGTGCCAAGGGTCTTTACGACTTTGGTCCAAATGGTGGACGCTTGAGAAATCGGGTTATTCAACTATGGCTAGAACACTGGACTTCTTTGGGAAATATTGTAGAAATTTCCTCACCGACAATTACTCCTTACGAGGTTTTAGAAGCAAGTGGACACGTAGGAGAATTTTCTGATTTCATGACTACCTGTCTTGCTTGCCAAGATGTAAGCAGAGCGGATACCCTGTTGGAAAAAACCCATCCAAACCCAGATTCGTTAGGTAAGGATGAACTAGATTTGTTGTTGCAAAAACACCAACCACCATGCCCAAGTTGTTCCACTAGTAAGTGGAGTAAAGTAGTTGCACAGAACTTAATGTTCAATACTACTATTGGAGCAGGAAACTCTGGAAGACCAGGATTCTTACGGCCTGAAACAGCACAAGGAATGTTTACATCATTTACTAGTCTATATCGGCATTTTCGAGAGAAATTACCTTTTGGTGCAGTACAGGTCGGTAAGGGTTATAGAAATGAAATTTCACCTCGCCAAGGGATGATAAGATTAAGGGAATTTAATATGGCTGAATTAGAATATTTCATCGACCCAGAAATCAGTCCTAAACATGATTTAACTCCGTGGGGCAAGGTAAGTTTTGATTTACTTAGCGAAGATAACGGCCAGGTAAAGATGACCATTAGTAATGCTATTGCTAAGGGGATAGTTAGGCATCCTACAGTTGGTTACTTTATGGCCAAAACCTATGATTTTTTGATTGCTGTAGGTATTAGCGCAGATAAAATAAGGTTCAGGCAACACGAATCCAATGAAATGGCTCATTATGCTACAGACTGTTGGGATGCTGAAATAGAAGGGTCCTATGGTTGGATTGAATGTGTGGGAATTGCTCACCGTGGTTGTTATGATCTTGAATCACATGAGAAATACACAGGTAAAACTCTACGAGCAAGGCGAGAATTTGCTACCCCACAAGAAATTGTAATTGATGGCTGGACAATTGATGGTTCCATCGCGGGTCCGGCATTTAGATCACTTGCAGGCAAAGTAAAGGCGGCAGTAGAACAATTACCTCTAGAGACAAAGTTCCCGATATCTTTGAACATTGATGAGCAAATAGTATCGGTTGAATCTAATCATGTCAAGCGTTTACAGAAGACTGAAACATTGACTGGTGAATGGTTTATCCCTCATGTAGTGGAACCCGCATTTGGCATTGACCGTATCATCTGGCATGTTCTTGATCATGCATATAACGAAATTACAAAACAAGATGATAGTTACACAATGATGAAATTAAGTCAAAATGTAGTTCCTATCGATTATTGCGTGTTTCCATTATTCGAAAAGGATGGCATGGGTGAACTCGCAGAAATAGTTAATCAAAGATTTAACAGTAAACCAGGAATAGTTTCCAGTTATGATTCGAGCGGTTCAATTGGTCGAAGATACGCTAGAGCAGATGAAATTGGTGTGCCAATATGCGTCACTATTGACCATCAATCACTAGAGGATAATACGGTTACTTTGCGGGAACGTGATACTGGAAAACAGACTCGAGTGCCAATTGATGAACTATAATCGAATCAAAATTTTCCGGTCGCTAAATCATCAATATTGAATAACCTTCAACTTTAGGTTGTTATATGGCCAAAATAAGTGATTGGACAGAGAGGCACAGGCCTTCTTCCGAGAGTCACTTAGAAGGTAATGAATCACAACGACAAAAAATCAGAAAATGGCTGGATGATTGGAAACATGGTTCTCCCAAAAATAAGGCTATTTTACTAGTGGGACCTCCAGGCGTGGGCAAAACAACAGTTGCTAGAGCAATCGCTAAAGATATGGGATGGAATGTGATTGAATTAAATGCCTCAGATGCTCGTAATGCTGCTTCAATTCGCAAGGCAGCTACAAAGGGTGCAACACATCGTTCGTTATTCTACGATCCCAATGAAGCAGCAAAAAGGACCTTGATTTTAATCGATGAGGTTGACCACCTTTCAGGCGGACTTAGAACTGTTAGTGAGAATAGAATAAATAAAGCGCTAAGTTTTAATCCAGAATCTGCTGAAAATCATAATTTATCAGGTGATACTGGTGGTAAAGCAGAGTTACTGAATTTATTGAAAAATACTAAACAACCTGTCATTCTTGCTTGTAATGAAGTAATGGGTTTGTGGGGTAAATCATCTAATTGGCGCTCTACTCGAGAACGTTTTCAAAGACTATTAGTAACAATAAACTTCGAACGTGCCAGTAAGGATGCACTACGTAATATTGCTCGTCGTGTGCTGAAATCTGAAGGAGTATCCTACAATGTGGCGGCCATAGAATTATTGGTTAACAACAATCCTGGAGATTTAAGAGCCTTGGTAAGAGATTTGCAGGTAATATGTTCATCTAGTACCAAGTCCATTGATGCAGATTTAGTTAATGATTTCATTAATGCAGGCGAACGAGATGTTTCAATAGAGGTTTTTCCGGGACTTGCACAACTTTATCGGACCAATCAAGCCATTGATGCCATCAAATTGGGAATCTCAATTGATAAATCTCCTTCTGATTTATTGAACTGGATACATTGGAATAATCCATCGATTTTCACCGATAAGGCTGCCATCAACAGAGGTAATAAAGCTCTATGTACTTCTTCAAAGATGCTAATGGCCATGTATGAAAATACTGCACATCGTTCTTGGTACTGGAGTTCTCAGATATCTGGCTTGGCAGCCTCTGTGGTAAATCAACAAACGAATCAAGGAAAACTATACCCTGGTTATCCAAATTTTTTGAGGCGCTCTGGCTCGACAACACGAACTAGCGTGGTTAATAGATTAGCTGAGATATCAGGCTCGAGTAAATCAACTGTACGTGATGAATTGTTGCCAATACTCTCAACCCTTCATTCAGAAACTTCATCGTTAGGTAATATAGAGGATTTCTCGATCTCTATGAGTCTAGGTTTAACCGGTGATGAACACGCAGCTTTGTGTGGATTAACAAAATCTAGGAAATCGACCAAGGAATTAGTTGCTCGCTATAACTTAATAGAATCTGAGCGTGTTATCGTGACGCCGCTTGTTGTTGAAGAAGAACCTGAAAAGGTAGAAAAAGTCATGGATGATAAACCAAACAAGGGTCAAAGAACTTTATTTTAGGTTGTTATTTTCGCCCAGGTATCAACTTGCGAAATAACGCAATTGCCGACCTGTCATTATGTTCCTTATGCTCTTCTTGCCAGGTTTTTGGATGTAGTAATATAATTACAGTTAGTAATTCCAACCTACCAAACCACATTAAGATAGAAGTCAAAATTAGTACTCCGGAATTCAATGGTGACCATGTACTGCTAGGTCCATAATCACCTAGTGCAGGCCCAGTATTACCTAGCGAAGATGCGGTAATTCCAATGATACTTTCAAATGATTCATCGAACATTAGTACCGAAAGCAAAATGCTTGCGATGCCAAATAATCCAATCCATACAAACAACATTCCGACAATTTTGTCAATTTGTTGAGGTTCAACAACTCCACCATTCATCCGTATTTGTTTGATTTTCCTTGGCTGTGCGATTCTAACTAACTCTCTCATTGCTACTTTGAATGCAAGTATTATTCTCATCAATTTCAATCCACCACTGGTTGAACCGGCACATGCTCCAACAATCATCAAGATCATCAAAATGAATTGGGTTACCGCCGGCCAGGTCATGTAATCTTGGGTTGTGTAACCTGTAGAGGTACCAATTGATATGGTTTGGAATAAACTCTGTCTAAATGAATCTCCTAAGTTTACATTAGTTGTTACTAATGCAACCATCATTACTGAAACTGCGACTAATATGTATACAAGGTAGGTTTTAAATTCTTCATCTTTGTAAGCCTTGACAAATTCTCTGGCCAATATAAACCAAATTAGTGTGAAGTTAATACCACCAATAAACATGAAAATTATTATTATTGCTTCAACTTTTAATGAATCATAATAACCGATACTGGCATCTCTAGTGGAAAATCCCCCGGTTGCCATTGTTGTGAATCCATGATTAACCGAATCAAATAATGACATCCCTCCAAGAGTTCCAAGCAAGAATATTTCAATAAACGTGAAGCCAATGTAAATCTTCCATAATGTGAAGGCAGTTTCTTTTACTTTAGGTCTTAGACGAGAAAGGGAAGGTCCTGTCAGTTCTGCTCTAGCAAGCGCCATTCCTCCACCCATTACTCTTGAGAGTAACATCATTCCAAGCATGATTATCCCCATACCTCCGAGCCATTGAGTTAAGGAACGCCAAAGGAGTATTCCTCTTGGTTGAGCATTGATACAATCAGGTGTTTGACCAGGGATACAGTTTGGACTCATGTCATGTGAGATAACAGTGGCACCGGTTGTGGTAAAACCTGACATTGATTCAAACCAAGAATTAACCGCACCCCTTGCCATATCTATAAGAGCAGCATCGCTAGCAAATGGCCCAACAAAAACTCCTCCAAGCCAATAAGGAAACAAGCCAATGAACACGACAATAGGATAAATCAAAGCGACTGCAGCAAAGGCTTCTCGGTCTCGCAATCGCTCTGCAGTATCGCTTCTAGTGCCAAACTTAAGCATTAAGAATCCAATCATGGGGGATAGTATTAGTGGAATTAGAAATCCTCTAAGCGCCATCTCAAGATCATCTAACCAAACAGTGATAACTCCACAAATCAATAATGGAATACTTATCGCAATTAATGTCCAGCCAAGAATTAGGCTCAATACATCGAAACGCATGGTTACACCTGGAATTTCTTTTCAAGTTCTGCTACTCTATCTGGTCTGGTGAAGATTATCAGATTATCTTCAGGAAGCAGGACTTTGTCTGGAGCAGGTCGTAAATTTTCCCAGTTGCCATCTACAGTTCTTCTTTGAATAAATGCAATTCTCATCCAATCAGTAAATCCAGCTTCAGAAATTCGCATGTTGGAAAATTTATGCTTTACATCAACCTTCATGCTAATACCAACAATATTTGGAACATTTGACAATACTGCATAAGCCCCAGCAGCCTTGGTATGTATGTGTGCCAAGATATTGTCAACAGCGACCCGCTTTCTGTCAACCGCGAAGGTTATTCCCATCCTTTGAGTGACTTTAACTAAATCAGCATCATATAGTAATAAACCAGTTCGATTGACGCCCATGTCACTAGCTAATAATGCCGCAGCAATACTGTCATGGTCAGATTCTAGTGCGGCAATAGCGATGTGATGTTCGGGTATTCCAACTTCTGTTAAAATATCTCTATCTAGGTGGTCGCCATGAATTACTTCTAAGTTAGGGTGTGACCCAATGTCTGTCGCAGATAACTCATTTGCAGTTTGTAAGTCTCTTTCAATCACCGTCACCTTAGCGTCATTTAGCAACCAATTTTCAGCTATCATTTGACCAATTCTATTTGCTCCGATAATTGCTACCTTTGGGGCTATTGGGAAGTCTGTTGCTTCATGACCAAATATGTTGAGTATTCTATTGAACGTAGACAGGCCAGTAGTTGCCACGGCAATTTTATCATTGGGCATTAGAATAAAGTCTCCATCAGGTACTACACTCTTCTCCCCACTTCTCTTAACACCTACAATTAATGGCAATTCTCCATCGATACTAGAATTAGCTTCTTTCAAAGTCTTGAACACGATATTGTCCGCATTTTTGGTAACATCAAACTCAATGATGTAAGAATCGTGACCAAATGGAATTACTTCTTCTATTGATGATGATCGCAAACCAGTATGTAAACGTTTAATTGCACTATCAAGAGGATTAACGACATGATTTACCTTAGCCCAGCCAGTTAGGTGTCCCTGCTTTTGTTCTTGCATAAAATTCATGCTTCTTACTCTTGATATCGATAACAAAGGTTTGGCTTTTGGTCCACCGTATTGGTAATGCGCATGTTCAGCAAGTGCACAGGCCAGTAAATTTCTTTCATCAGAATTTGTTGCAGCCACAAATATTTCAGCCTCGCCGATTCCAGCTTCGTGTAATTTCTCCCTTGTTGTCAAATCACCGTGTATTACTAAAACGTCCAGATTTTGAGCATTCTTCACTGCTCTTGAGTCTGAATCAACTAACACAACATCCATTTCTTCAGCTCTAAGTGCCCGGGCAAGTTCTGTTCCAACTCTCCCTGCACCACCAATAATTATTCGCAATTTATCACCTCAAGTTTTCTGGGAGTTTCTTTATTTGGTATGTTCCACCAGATGTATCTGGTGTATCCATAGTACTGAATGAACGTTGCCTATCGATATTGTTGCTGTAAACTCCTGGTTTGTAATAATTATTAATCAAATTACCACTAGCATCTGCACTCTCAATCCAATCGATATAGGCTGTTGGTGTGTGAAGTAGCCATTTATTATTGACTACATCTACTGAGCCTTCGACATAACAATCATTGATAACTATATTTCTTGCTTCACACCATTCATCATCCATTGGAAGTAGTATGTATCCCCATGCATGAGCTTCCCAGTAGGTAAATGTTGAATCAGTCAGTGCCCCAAAGACATACCAACCTGGAATCATTTTTGTTCTTAATAAGGAAAAGAAGGCATTGGTTTGTTCATCACAATCTCCAACACCTGCACTTAGACAAGCAGGTCCACTTCTAGCAACAACTGGCGCATTTTTGTCATATAGCACATTTAGGTGAAGATAATCAAAGGCAGCTCTAGCAAATGCGTATGCATTTGTTGAACGTCCTTCTGGTAGAGAAGCAGATATGGTTTCTGCGGTGGAAACTACTACCGCATCTTGAGCATTAATTGCATAATCTAGTCTACCTTTGTTGTACCAAGAAGCGGTGGTAAATTGTGCAGCTTTTGTTCCATTGCCACGATCAATGATATCTGAAAATGAGCCGCTTCTATCGACACTAATGCCGTTTGAGATACCATCTATTCTAGAATCGACTCTGGAGGAAGACCACCAAGAATAAGATGTGCTGGTTAGGGTTACAGCAAAAGTAAACGATGCTTGTTCACCAGGGTCAAGATTTAGTTTAATCTTGACACAAATATCTACACTACACATATCATCCCCAATACCAACGCCCGGCCACCAAATTTCATGACCATCGGAAGTGGTTAATTTATCACTTGGGTCTCTGGCAGGTTCACCGAGTAGTGGAATGGCGTATGATATGTCATTGACAATCAGTGCTATTGAATTTATTTTTTGAATTGTTTGGGTAGCCACAGCAGGATCTCCGTTGGTATATTCAAACATGTTTTCTTGACCATTTAGCGTGGAAACATCTCGAGGAATTGCTAGATTTTCTCTGAGGTATCCTGTGTTGCCGTTATTTACCACATCGATTGTTTTACCGACTGTGTATGTTGCTTCTACCGGATATAGGTGGTATGGGGCAACTGCAAGCTGAATATATTCATTTATTCCAGCCCATTTATTGAATACGATCTCTCTTGCTTGTGGTGATAGCATAATGAATGCGACAAGCCCTAACATTACAACGCTACGGAATTTATTTTTCCTTCGTTTCAAAATATTTCTTCTACGACCCGTGTGGGTTTCAACGACACCTGATTTCGATGGTCTTCGGGTTTTCTTGTAAGTAGTCTCTATACTACCTTGGTTAAATTGTTGCTCTGCAGCAAACTCTTTCGATTTTATGTTTGCTAACACCCTGCCACATGTATAACAAATTGTGTCACCCGGTAAAGTGACACTCCTGCAATAAGGGCAGTTACCCATGTTACTCGGCTTTGACGGCATTGTATAACGCTTGCCTGCGGATATCCTCCAAAGGCCTTATTTTGGATGAAAATCAATTATACGCACAATTTGGCCGATAGATAATAAGTAAGTAGTTATTCACTTTCTTGAACTTGAGAATTAGTCTCTACATTACTGCTTACCTTTCGCAACTTTCGTTCTCGGGCTTGTCTTGCCCAAATTTTACGCAATTGTTTTTTGCCTTCTTTGGGTATTGATTCCCAAATCCATGTTTCTGCTGCTCTATCCGCTATAAGCATCACTGGGAGGATAAAAATCCAACCAATTGGGGCAGATAATACGTAAGCAAACATTACCACGTATCCACACCGCCACATAGTTGCGCGTAATATCGCTCCCCATTTTTTACCCATCAACATCAAATGTCCTTGATAAGAGGTAATTATTGCTTCACACCTTGGTGCAAGAAGACAGATTAACAGAATCGAAATGAATAATATCGGAGTAAAATCATACCACTGTAATATGGCAAATATAACCACCATGGCAAACATACCACCAATAGCAAGTCCTAGAGCCCAACCACTAGTTGTTTGTGATGACCCTGAACGCACACGATTTCTTCGCAGCAAAAAGTGGACAATTATTGACATTATTAAGCAATATAATATCAAATTTATTGGATTCACCACAGTATCTTGAGTTGCTTCAAATTCAAGATTTGGTAAAATAATATTATTGTGTATCTGTGATGCGTAGAGTCCTCCTAGCAGGATTCCCCAAAACACATTACTCCAAGCAGTAGGCAAATCATAGAATCCAGAATATCGGCTCATTACCCCCCTCCAGCCTAGAGTCATGCCGATTAAGGCGGAAACACTGGCTATCTGAAATAACACCAATTGGTTTGCCATTATTTGCCCGTTGCAGTATTAGTTCATGAAATGAGTGTAAGATTCTACTTTACCCGTTGGATTCAAAGACCTCTTGCCATGTGCCACTAACATGGCAAGATTACTATTGTTTGGTGGCAAGGGTGGTGTTGGTAAAACTACGACCTCTAGCGCAACAGCGGTACACCTTGCTGATTGCGGTCTAAAAGTACTGCTTGTGTCTAGCGATCCGGCTCATTCAACTTCCGACTCACTGGGAGTGGAAATTGGCACAGAACCGACTCCAATTGAGGGAGTAGAAGGTTTGTATGGTTTAGAAATGGACCCCGAATCAAAACTCTCTAATTTACTGCCTAAACTTGGTAATATGGTTGATGGAATGAATACTAGCGGTGGTTTACCTGGTTTAGGTGGGTTAAGTATGATGTTAGATTCAGGTGCGAAAGAGGAATTTGATGATATAAAGTCAGATGTTAAGACCTCTGATATGATTTTGCCCGGATTAGATGAGGCTCTAGCCTTTGATGAATTACTAAAACACGTAGAAGACCCTAACTGGGATGTTATCGTTTTTGATACAGCACCTACTGGACATACTCTACGTTTTCTCTCTCTGCCTGAAATAATTGAGGCTTGGTCTGGCAGGCTACTTAGGTTGATGCGAGTATCTGGTGGTATCAGGTCAATGTTGTTTGGTCGTAAAGAAAGCCAAGAGATGAAACAAGAATTGGAGAAATTTAGAAACCGAGTATTACATGTTCGAAGAGTACTTAGTGACCCAGAACTTACCACATTTACTTTGGTGACCATTCCTGAAAAAATGGGAGTTAATGAAACATTGAGAGCTTATAATTCACTTATTGAATTTAAATTACCGGTGAATTCTTGCTTAGTTAACCGTGTAACTCCTGAATTTGACCATCCATTTTTAGCCAAAAGACGTAGTTCAGAACTTGCTAGAATTGCTGAGTTGAAGGAATTACTAGTCGATGTTGATGTTAATTCTATGGAATTATTAGACCAAGAAGTAGTGGGCATTGACAATCTTAGGGTTGTGGCCGAAAAATTATACGGTTCTGTTAATCAAGTCGATGAATCACTTGGTCCACATGAAATCGGTAATCTGGTTAAACACCAAATACACCGAGGTATGCAAAGAGAATTCACCGAAGAATTCGAAGTAATCAGATTACACTTCCCTGGTATAAAACGTGATGAATTGTCACTTAGGAGCGATGAAGGGGTATTATTTGTCGGATTAAATGGGAGAGAAAGAAGCATTTCAACTAGCGTCCCAGTTAAGGCTAGTCAAGTAGATGCAAAATTAGAAGAAGATGTTCTTCGACTAAACATTCCGCTAATTAAGGAATGAATTCAAAGAGGGAAACCTTGACGGCTTGCCATGGCACTAGAAGGTCTATCCCGTGGAATCTTCCGTTCCCTCGGTTTTCTTAAAAACCGCAGGAAACTCGATGAAGATGAATTGCGGGAGATGACTAGAAGTCTTAGAAGGGCTTTGCAAGAAGCTGATTTTAACGTACGACAAACCAAAGAAATTGTTGAACGTATGGAATCACGGCTGCGTGAAGAGGAACCAAGACCTGGCTTAACTTTCCAAACACATGCAATGAATATTCTGTATACTGAACTAGTTAGAATTCTTGGCCCAGCACATGAATTCCAACCTAGGGGAGCGACCTTATTGCTAGTAGGTTTGTACGGTCAAGGTAAGACGACAACCACAGCAAAGTTGGCCGAATGGTATCGCAAGAAACATGGTCTTAGAGTTGCAGTTATCGAAGCGGACGTTCACCGTCCCGGTGCTTATGCTCAATTATCACAATTACTCGAAGACACATCAGTAATTGTCTACGGTGAGCCTGAAAATAAAAATGCTGCAGAAATTGTCCGGAATGGTCTCGCTGAATGTGCATCAGCAGATTTAGTGATTGTCGATACTGCGGGAAGACACCAACTGGACCAAGAACTAGTTGAAGAATTAGAAAATATTGCATCGCTAACAAGAGCTACGGAAAGGTGGCTGGTAATCGACGCGCAAGTTGGCCAAGCAGCAGGACCAGTTGCAGCATCATTCCATCAATTAGCGGGCGTCACAGGAATCGTTGTAACAAAACTAGACGGTACAGCTAGAGGCGGCGGTGCTCTTTCAGCTGTGGCAGCAACCGGTGCACCAATCGTTCATATTGGTGTAGGAGAAAAAGTATCTGATTTAGAAAAATTTGAATCTGATAGATTTATTTCAAGATTATTAGGAATGGGTGACATTCAAGGATTGATTGACCTTGCTCCAGAAGATTTAGATGAAGAAGAAGCAATGCGTTTAACCCAACGTATGATGAGTGGTAGATTTACTTTGAATGACATGTATAAACAAATGGAAATGATGTCTAAAGTAGGCACTATTGACAAGTTGATGTCGTTCTTACCAGGTAATATGCTTGGAGGATTAGGGGGCATGTCTAAATCACAAAAGCAAGCCATGCAAGGTAATCTAGATCGTTATCGTACGATAATGGATAGTATGACTGCTTGGGAGAAAAATGAACCAGCTAAAATAAAGGCGGATAGAATAAAGCGCATTGCCCGTGGTTCTGGAGTCCGTGAAAAAGATGTTAGAGAATTAATTGGGCAATGGAACCGCTCTAGAAAGATGATGAAAGGCATGGGCGGTAATAGGAAACTCAACAAACAAATGCGTAAGATGATGAAAGAAGGCGATATGGATATCGATCCATCATCTTTTGGAATGTGATTTATTCACCAAATGGTGGTAAATCGGGAATATCTTTCGAACTAGCGGCTGCTTCTGCTTCCTTTGCAGCCAATTCAGCAGCCTCTTCAGCGAGTTTGGCATTCTTCTCCGCCATCTTTTGGGCAGCCTCACGTTCAGACGCCATTCTAACCTTTTCAATCTCGGCATCTATTTTTGTTTGCTCGGCTAAACGTTCTTGTTCAGCTATCTTTCTTGCTTCTTCTACTTCAGCATCAATTTTTGCCGTTTCTGCTAAACGTTCCTCATTTGTAATTCTAATAGCTTCATCAACCATTTGCAGGTGTGCTTCATTGGCTATCCTTAATTTTTCATCTTCTTCGGCTTTAATCTTGTCTTGTATGGCTTTGATTCTGGCTGCTTCTTCAGCATCAATTTTAGCCTGTTCTTCAGATTTTAGTTTAGCCTCTTGTTCAGCTTTCATACTAGCCTCTATTTCGGCTTTCATCTTAGCCTCTTCTTCATTTCTTATTCTAGCCTCTTCGATTAGTCTAGCATTTTGTTCAGCTTTCAATCGAGTTTGTTCTTCTAAGTTAGCAATTTCTTCTGCTTGTAATCTAGCTTCTTCTTCTAATCGAGCTTTTTCTTCAGCTTCCTTTCGAGCATTTTCTTCAGCCAGAATTTTCTCTTGGGCTTCTGCCATCAACCGCTCTTCAACTTCAATTTGAGCTTTTAGTTCAGCCTCTGCTTTTGCTTTTGCTTCATTCTCTGCCTTTTGCTTAGTAATTGCTTCCGCTTTGGCCTTTTGTTCAGCCTCTTTTCTAAGTTTCACTTTGATGGCTAATTCTTGTCTAAGTTGATCTTCCTCTTCCAGCCTTTTGCTTAATCCAAACCTATCCATTATGATGTTATAGATTGCAGTATAATCCTCATCTGTTAATTCCAACACTTCTAATCTTGTTTCTAAGAGGAGTGGCCCAACTTCAGCTTCATTAAATAACCCGGTATGATTATTCATTTTCACCCTGAGATTCTGGTAAAAATTGCGTTGTGCAGGAACTATTTGTCCATCTGCAGTAATGAAGTTTTGAACTTCTGTCAAAATTTCTGTTAAATTCAGTACTTCACTCATGTTGTACCCTCACCCTTGCTCAATATGTCTTGGCCAATATTACTCTACGCTTAGTCATTTTGCCGGTCATATGGCATGGCAATTCTGTGTTATAGTCATCTGTAGAATCACCTAAAAATGTCAAACCAGTTGCTTTTTCAATGATTTCTGCATGAGCATCAGTTCCCTCAAATGGCATTTGGTAAATCTTCCCATCTTTCACTTCTCCATCCATAGACCAAGTTCCGCTTTCTTCAGTGAACTTTGGTAATTCATTAACGACTCCATCCATGTGGGCAGCTGAACGTTTTCTAAGTTCACTAGATATTTCAGATAATTTTTCTCGGCACAATTCGGCGATATTATCCATTGCGAGTGGCTCTTTTCCTCCAGTTCTAAGAGCAGCAAATGCTGTTCCTTGAGCGATATCTCTGGGTCCTATATCCAGTCGTAGAGGAACACCTTTTATTTCCCAATCATAATATTTTTGACCGGCATGGATGTCTCTTGAGTCAACTTTAACCCGAAGTCCTGAATTGCGTAAAATTTCGGCAATCTTGTTTGCTTCTCCGATAGTATCGACTTCCGAGTTTTTCCTTATCATTGGGCATATTACTACTTGGAATGGTGCTACATCTGGGGGCATGATTAACCCATTTTCATCGCCATGCATACCAACTATTGCACCTAATAATCGTTCAGACATTCCGTAAGTTGTTTGGTGACAATATTCTTGTTTTGCTTCCTTGTTTTCATATTTGATATCAAACGCTTTTGCCCATTGGTCCCTATAATGATGACAAGAAGCAACTTGCAGTGTTCTTCCATTAGGCATTATAGCATCTATTCCAATAGTATACCAAGCACCAGGAAAGGTATCCCATACTGGGCGTTTTGCTTTGATGATTGGCAAGCATAATTTGTGCATTAAGTTGTCAACAATTTCTAAGTCCTCAGTAATTTGCCTTGTTGCACATTCTTCGTCAGCATGAGCGGTATGGGCTTCAAAGAAATGTATCTCTCTTACTCTGATAAACGATCTAGTTTGTTTAGTTTCATATCTAAACGTGTTAACCATTTGATATATTTTCATCGGTAAATCTTTGTGCGACCTTATCCAAAGAGGAAACATAGTATACATTGCGGTTTCAGAAGTTGGTCTGAGAAACATGGGCACATCTAGTTCATTTTCACCTGCATGTTTTACCCAATAAACTTCCTTTTTGAAACCACCTTCTTCTTCTTCATCACGCAGTTCATCTGGATCCACGCCCTCTTCACGAGCACGCTTGAGTTTGGCGACAAGACTATTCTCTTTGTCAAGTAAATTTTCTGGAATCAACAGTGGGAAATTTACTTCTTCGTGATCCGTCCTTTCCATTTCACTATGAGTTAAACTATCAATTAGTTTCATCGTTTTCCAGCCATATGGCCGCCATACGTCCATTCCCTTGATTGGGTAACGTTTGTCAACCAAGTCGGAGGCTTCGACTATAAACGGGTACCATTCGTTGAAATTATCAACTTTTGATGGTATTCCTCGCTTCGCCTTAGCAGGACTTTTGCTCATAGTGTTAAGTCGGTGGTTTATCACTCATGAAGATGTTGATTCATCTAGGCTAGTTTTTCTTGTTATTCCATAGATGGCAACTATTGCGGCAAGACACCATACAACTTCAAGAATTAAAAATGCCCATTCCTCGACTAAAAATGCCCTTATTCCTAACAATCCAGATCCTGTTGCCATCATCAACAGATAAATACCATTTTTGCTATCTAATACGTCTCTTGTTTCTAGGATAAATGCTCCAAGAATCAATAGCATACCGCCATAGGCTATAGCCTCAGATAACAGTCCATCAGGTGACATTGTAATCACTTTCTTTTGAAGGCAAATATAATCAGACCAATCAGTCCAATGATGGCCACTAAATCTGGTATTCCGATTCCTCCAGCTTCGCCTCCAAGACCACTCATATCTTCTGAAATTATCGAATACGACCAGCCATCTGACTCCCCAAATTTATAGAAATCCATGAGGTTCATTCTTGTCTGTCCATCTCCTCGACATGAACCAATTTCACATGATGACTCAAACAATGATGAAAACATGCCAAATAGGTTTAGCAAGACAAATAGTAATCCTGAAACGGACAATATTACAAGCGGCGATAATTTCGAATTTTTACTGGGTAAATCAGGCATAGCCAAGTGTGGTAAATCCGGCAAAGGTGCTGCTGCGGGTTCTATCACTTCCACCATCAGACTAGGAGTTTGACCAAACTGCTGTGGTTGTTGCTCGAGACCACCGATTTGGTTTTCCATGTCTCTAGCTTTTACAGGTTTAACATTGGCGATTTTAATACCGTACAGACGGTCTGCTAGGCTTACTAATGCTGCATCTTCTGCAATATCAGAGGCTTCCAAGTCACCATCTAGTAACTTTTTCAAGCGTTCTCTGGCGTCGCTCATGACTCTTCCCCCGTAATCCTAGGTGGAAACTTCTTATTGAATAATTCTCTTGTTGAATAATTATGCTTTTCCGGCTGCTTCGACTTCTGCCCAATCTTTCATAAATCCTTCAATACCTTTGTCGGTAAGTGGGTGTTTCATCAATTGGCGGAAAATCTTAGCAGGCATAGTTGCCGTATGTGCTCCAAGTTGGATGCATTGTAATACGTGAGTTGGATGTCTTATCGATGCGGCCAAAACTTTGGTAGAGATATCATAATTACTCCATGTATCCATTATCTCGGCTATTAGTGTCATGCCATCATGACCAGTATCATCTATTCTACCAATAAACGGTGATACATATGTTGCACCAGCCTTGGCCGCCATCAATGCTTGTGCCGCAGAAAAAATCAATGTAACGTTAGTTTTAATGCCTTTATCTGTAAGTATTCTTGTCGCTGCTAGCCCCTCTGGTACACAGGGGATTTTGATGATTACGTTATCTGGCAACTCGCCTTTTAATTCCAATGCCTGTGCTACCATACCATCAGTGTCCATTGCTGTTACTTCAGCTGAAATCGGTCCATCACAGATTGATGCAATTTCCGCAACAACTTGCTTAAAATCACGGCCACTTTTCTTGATTAGTGAAGGATTGGTTGTAACCCCGTCTAATATTCCCCAAGATGCTATTTCCCTTATTTCGTCTACGTCTGCGGTGTCTAAGAAGAACTCCATGAAGTTCTGTGTGCAAAGGCACTCTTTGAATTATCCGCTATATTTTTTCCGCGTAAAAAACCCTATAACAACCAATGCAACTAAGATAACTCCCGTTATTTGGTATTCCAAAATAGTATTAGCATTTTGCTCATCATCAGTCTCTTTCTCATCAATTAGAGGAGCGTCATCACAACCGTCAATAATCTGATTATCATCTAAATCTATTTTATCATCAAAACCTTCACATTGGTCTGATGCATCTCCAATTCCGTCCAAATCAGAATCATATGCTTCAGTAGGATCATCTGGAAACCAATCAAATTCATCATCTACGCCATCACCATCACGGTCGACCAATAAATCACAAGCATCTGGAATTAAATCATTATCAACATCGATTGTATCATCAAATCCATCACATAGATCGTCCTCATTACTTATTCCGTCATTGTCGTTATCAATTATTAAATCACAACCATCTGGCACGCTATCTTTATCCACATCAATAGTATCATTATAACCCGGACAAATATCATCTAAATCATTGAATCCATCATTATCACTATCATCAATACATCCATCGCCATCTAAATCAAAGGGTAAAGAATTTTCTTCTGGACATTGGTCATTCCAGTTCTCAATGTAGTCAATGGGAATTAATTCTCTACCTTTCAAACCAGGATGATTTCCATCATATCGATTAATTTTAAACACTTTATTGCCATTTCCATCATATATTGAATCACCTTGATTCATAACACCAAGATTATTCACAGGACTGATATATTTCCATACTATCTTTCCGTTATAATCAACTTCAATGAAGGTTCCTTCCACTCCAAATGTGATTAAAGTATTACCATTTGCTAATCGAGTACTACCTGAAATTATTGGTGAATACATATCAGTGCCAATATCCCATGTCCAGGAGAGATTCAGCGGTCCGAAACTTTGGTTGTCTTCAATAAAATATTTGCTGCCATTGATTGGTGGGGCAATGACATCGACAGACGAATAGGACTCACTTCTACCATTTCCGTTATTGAATATCATCAGTTTACCGGCATCGGGATAACCTTCTTCAATCCATCTTGCATCATGTTGGGAAAACAATAACTGATCGCTAGAATTTCCTCTGCCATAACTTTCAGGGTTGCCATAGCGATACAAAATATCACCACCCATGCCACTATTTCCGCCGGTATGCCCTGATGCTTCCTCAGTGGTTGTGCTATGGTCAATGATGTATATTTCGTTGGTATTTTTACAAGAGAGGGCTATTTGATCGAGCATATGGTTATAGTCAATTCCGTTGCAATGCAGCCAATCTTGCCCCGAATACCCAAAATTTATGTCTAATAATTCAGGATGCTCAGAAATATTTCCAAAATTATCCTTGGTATTATCGATATCTTGTATTGTGTGATCCCAAAAACTCCATTCCCAAACAATCTCCGCATCGTCAATACCAACCGGTTTTATTTCTAACACTTTATCTGGCCAAACAGATGCTGTACCAATGGTTTTGGAAGAGGTATTGCCAATAACTTTGCCCATATCTTCTGCCTGTGAAGCGTTCTTATATTCCCAAGCAATTATCAAAATATTTCCGTTTGGTAGTGGTTCTATGTCATGGTGACTGCGATATTGATCGGATGAGTATGTCCAAAACCATTCTTGATTACCATCCCATGAGATTCTTTCAAAACCGCCCATGCTACCACCAGCACTAAATTCTCCTGGTTGATTATTGCCTAGATTGATTGGTCTTAGTAAATCTCCTTCGTCAAGTAAGTAGCTTGATAATCCAGTGTAACCATTTGGTGATGTCCAAGAATGTACTTCTCGACCATATTGGTCAATTAGGTAAGACGTTTCAGACGCCATCGGTGAAAATAATGTGTAGCCTGCTTGAACTAGGCCATCACAGTAAATCAAACCAACTGTCCATGTTTCATTTCTATTAGCCTCACAACTTTGTTGGGCCGTGTTTAAAATATTTTCACTTTCTTTCAATTGGTTGGAAAACTGTGTAGTTGAGGATAGTAACAAAACTAAGCACAAGAGTATGGCTTTGTTCCTCATAGTTCCCCTGTTAGCACCATTGTATTCATTTCTTGCGATTAATTGCTCTAATCGCTGCAGATGCAATATGAGGTGATGATATTTCCATCAAATCAAGCATTTCATCGGCTTGACCAGATTCGCCAAATCGATCTTTTACTCCAACTCTTTCTAGCGGTGTAGGGATATTTGAGCTGAGATATTCTGCTACTGCGCCACCTAAACCACCGATGATGTTGTGATCTTCTGCCGTTACAATCGCACCGCATGATTTTGCCACTCTCTCAATTAATTCCTCATCCAGCGGCTTAATGGTATGCATATCAATTATAGTTGCAGAAATTCCTTGAGATGTCAATTGTTCTGCAGCCTTCATAGCTTCTGAAACCATTACTCCACAAGCAATTATGGCAACATCATGACCTTCTTTTAGTATCACTCCTTTACCAATTTCTATCTCAGATTCTCTGCCATCATACATTACTGGAGTTTTATTTCTTGCAGTTCTTGTGTATGATGGTTGTGACAAATCTGCTAATTGTATAGTTAATAATCGAGTGCTAACATCATCACAAGGATGCAATACAACCACATTTGGTAGTGTTCTAAAGATTGCTAAATCCTCAATGGATTGAGCGGATGATCCATCAGTTCCTGTATGAGTTCCGCCATGGCTGCCACACAAATGAACTGCAAGGTTTGGCCTGGCAACTCCGTTTCTCATTTGTTCAAATGCACGTTCTGTGAATATGGCAAATGTGCTAGCAAATGGAATAAATCCAGATGATGCTAATCCAGCCGCAGTCAGTAGCATGTTTTGTTCGCCAATTCCACAAGAAATAGTCCTATCAGGATATTGCTTTCTAAAGTGAAGAGATTTAGTCGACTTACCTAAATCCGCTTCTAATACTACCACTTTTCCATTACCTGCTAAGTCAAGTAAGGCTTGACCATAGCCATCCCTAGTTGCAGCCATTCTACTCAATTTACCACCTCGCCTAGTTCAGTCATGGCAATAGCAAATTGTTCATCATTAGGTGCAGCACCGTGGAATGATGGGTTATCTTCCATGTATGATACCCCTTTACCTTTTACCGTATGAGCAATAAGAATTGCCGGATTATCATTAGTATTCTTCAAGAAATCCAATCCTTCAACAACCTCATCCATATCATGACCATCGATTTCTTTAACTGACCAACCAAATGCTTGCCATTTTGCGGGAATATCAAACATTCGCATTTGAGTTTCACAAAAATCATCATTTTGAATTCTGTTTCTGTCTAATATTACTTTCAAATTGCCCAATTCATGATGTTTTGCAGCCATAGCTGCTTCCCAGACACTACCTTCTTGAATTTCTCCATCACCAAGCATAACAAATATCTGTCTTTCACTGTTTTTCAGTCTACCTGAAATTGCACAACCCATACCAAAAGACAATCCCATGCCTAAAGATCCAGCAGAAAAGTCGACGCCTGGGCACCACTTCATGTCAACATGCCCCTGGCAAACTCCGCCAAGCACACGATAAGATTCTAGGTCCTGCTTTGAGATAAATCCCATTTCCGCTAAAATTGCGTACATTCCTGGTGATGCATGGCCTTTTGATAGAATAAACCGGTCTCTATCTTCCCAATCCGGTGAATCTGGTTTAACTCTCAAATAATTAGCATATAGAGCAGCAATTAAATCAATTTCGGAGAGTGACCCTCCTGGATGACCTGCTTGAGCCCTGTATACCATTTTTACAATTTCTACACGGCATTTTCTTGCTAGTTCTTGAAGTTCTGTTGACGACATTGACATAGTACGACCATTTATTGGTCATTCAAGACATCCTTTGATGGTTGTGCATGAAATTTTACTATGATTTTCCAATTTTCATCATGTTGACAACTTTCTTTAGAACATCCTTTAGGACAGTATAAAATTCAGTCAACAAATTGCCATTGTTGGGCAATGAACGTGTCGCAAGCCATAAGAATACTAAAGTAAACCAACCAAAGAAAATTAATGATAGAGAATTGTTCAAAGTTCCCGTGCTGAATATCGCGGCAAGATCAATTTCTAAGACAATAAGAAGGGCTACAAGTACTCCAAGTATCGATTCACCAGCAATAAATCCTGCACCAATTAATACACCCCTATTTTCCACATCCTTTGCCGCACTTATCGCTGCTTTAGACGGTTTATCTCGTAATTCGCCGTCAATTCTTAAATGTGCACTTCTAAAAGCAAAATATGACAAAATACCACCAAGCATGATTGGAACCGATAGGCTTAGTGGGAGATATATTCCGATTGCTACACTCATTACCGGCATTTTAAGCCAAATTAACACACACGCTATTACTACGCCAAGTATAATCATTTGGACATTCATATCACCAACAAAAGCCCCTCTAACTATGTCACCGATTAATTCTGCTTGCGGTGCTAATAAGGCGTTTTCACAACTTCTGCCAGTCACTTCGGCTTCTCTAAGACAAGCAGTCTTAGTAATTCCAAATGCATCATGTAATAATTTTAAAGTTGGACCTATCACCAAAGCCCCAGTTATTACGCCGATTATTTCTGCAGTTTGCTGAACCTTTGGTGTTGCACCAACCATGTGACCGGTTTTCAAATCCTGCATAACATCTCCTGCAATTGCCGCTGAAGATGCAACAATTGATGCAATCAGCATAGTTGCCAGCATCAGTGTTGGAGTGGAAAGACCAAGCATAAGATCACCAATTATCCAAACTAGAGCAACGGTGAATAAGAGGGTGGCAATAGTCATTCCAGATACTGGAGAGTTTGATGAACCAACAACACCTGCGATGTACCCGGCTACTGCAGCAAAAAAGAATGCAGCTACCGCAAGAAATGCAGCACCTGCTATCGCCAATATCAATGATTCAGTTTTCCACCAGTAAAACAGCATAGTTACAATAACAATAACACCGCAAAATGACAATACAAAATTCATTGGAAGGTCAATTTCTGTACGAAGTAACTCCTCGTCGTTACTTGTCGAGGGCTTTATGGCCTTAGAAATACCATTCATGATACTCTTGCGCATCGACCACAGTGTGTATAGGCCTCCAATAACCATTGCACCAACTCCTGCATAACGAATTTGAGTTGCCCAAAGATTCTTGAATTGGTCTAAAGTTGAAGTTTCTGGACCCCAACCATTGATTAGCCCGTATAGTGGTGTTAATATTCCAAAACCAAGCACTCCACCTAGGAATATGAATGAAGCAATTCTAATGCCAACAATATATCCTACTGATAGTAAAGCAACTGATAAGTCCACACCAGCATAGAGTTTTGTTCCAATAAAATCAACCACTCCCTCAACAGTATGGTGGGTGGCTTGGAAGCCCTTTACTACCAAACCATATATCGCTCCTATTCCTAAGGCATATAGAATTGCTTGGGAACCTTCTCCTCCTTCTTCTCCAGCAACCAGAACTTCACGGCATGCAACGCCTTCAGGGTATGGTAAAGCTTCCTCGACAATAAATAGCCTTCTTAGGGCTATGGTGAACATTGTGCCCATTAATCCACCGAGTAATGCGATAATCGTAGTTTCCAATAATTGAATTTCATCCCAGAGATTTGGAATCACTAACAATGCAGGTACAGTAAATATAACCCCAGCAGCCAATGATTCACCAGCACTAGCCATCGTTTGTACGGCATTATTTTCTAAAATAGTTACTTCCTTGAATAATGAGCGAAGGATGATCATTGACATGACTGCTGCAGGTATACTCGCTGAAACGGTCATACCTGCGTACAATCCTAGATACGCATTGGCTGCGGTCATTAAAATCCCGAGTAGAATACCCACTACTACAACTCTTACCGTTAATTCCAGTGGTGATTCTGATGCCGGAATGTATGGCTCTCCATGCACTGACATGGCGTGGCTAAATATTTCTGATTGTTGAAAACATCGCTTATTTTACTGGGATAACCACCATCATAATGATAAGTGGTGTAATCGTGGTTTCAAAACGGTAGGGCTTATTTTGGACGAAAATCACCATTCTATGTCGACAGATGATGTTATGAAAAAATTTTCAGTTAGCCGTTCAGGCTTAACAGAATCAGAGGTCCTCAAAAGACGAAATGTATACGGTGAAAACAAATTATCGGAACCAGACAGAGTTCCGGGCTGGAAGAGATTTTTATCACAATATAATGATCCGTTAAATTATTTACTTATCGGGGCAGCAATAGTTGCCTTATTGATTCATCCCGATGAACCAGGTGATGCAATCTTTATTTTCATGGTGTTAACTGCTAATGCATACTTTGGCTATTGGCAAGAAGGTCAAGCAGAACAAGCTATGGATTCATTGAAAAAAATGTCCATTTCACAATGTGTAGTTGTCAGAGATGAGACTGACATCGAAATTCCTACTCAAGAATTAGTTCCGGGAGATATCGTGAATTTATATGAGGGCTTAAATGTCCCAGCTGACATACGTATTTTGGATTCATATCAATGCAAAATAGATGAGTCAGCGTTAACTGGTGAGTCGTTGACAGTTCAGAAAAACCCTGCACCACTAGAAATTACAACTCTGTTGGCAGACCGGAATAACATGGCATTTATGGGCACCTGTGTTGCCTCTGGCAGGGCTATTGGTATAGTGGTGGCAACGGGGATGAATACCCAACTAGGCAGGATTGCTAGTGATATTGCTGGTTCAGACACCCCCAAAACTCCACTTGAACTAAAGTTAGAATCGCTTGGAAAATTTTTAGGTTTTATTGCCCTAATAGTCGCATTTTTGCTCGTATCCATCGAAATGATCATCGCTTATGGTGACGCAGATGTAGATATTTGGGAAGCAGCAGTCGACCAGTTCATAATTGCTATTGCCATATTTGTCGCAATTGTACCAGAAGGTTTGCCGATTATTCTAGTTATTACTCTGGCACTTGGTATGAGGAATATGGCTCAACACAAAGCGATAATTCGTCGAATGAAGGCAGTAGAAACACTTGGTTCGACAACAGTAATTTGTTCAGATAAAACAGGCACTTTAACCAAGAATCAAATGACGGCAAGACAAATTTCTACCACTGAAGGTAATTTCCAAATTACCGGAGAGGGATTTAAACCTAAAGGTGAAGTATTATTTGAAGGTAAACCACTTGGTGATGATGGCTTCTCGCAACACCAAAATAATCTTGGCTTTAGACTTGCAGCAGCCTGTTTGAGTCTTTGTCATAATTCAACTATATCAAAAATTGATGGACAATGGGAGGCTCTTGGCGATCCCACAGATTCAGCATGCGCTGTAGCAGGTTGGAAAATTAATGGAGATGTCCAAAAGTTTGCCCAAAGACACAGTAGAATACATGAATTCTTCTTTGATACTAAACGTAAAAGGATGTCTGTCATACATGAATATGAAGGTGAAAAATGGATATTTTCTAAAGGTGGTGCAGGCGGTTATATCAACTTGGTGGATTGGAAAATTAAAGGTGATGAGATTGTTCCGATTGAAGAATCAGATTTCAATATTGCCGAAGATGCAAATCGAGACATGGCAGGTAAAGCTATGCGAGTTTTGGCTTTATGTGCTCGTAGATTAGATGATGGTGAAGATATTTATGACGTCAAGAAGATCGAATCAGGATTAATATTTCTCGGATTAGTTGGTATAATGGACCCACCTAGGCCAGAAGTAAAAGATGCTATTGCGATTTGCCAAAAGGCTGGAATTAAAGTCAAAATGATTACTGGAGATCAACAATTTACCGCTACAGCAATTGGTAAAGAATTGGGTATTACTGATGGCGGTATACCTGCTGTTAACGGTAGTTCAATTACTAAATTCAACGATGCAGAAATGGATGAAGCAGCTATTAATTCTACAATATTCTCTCGTGTTGCTCCTGATCAAAAAATGCGCATTGTAAGTTCTTTGCAGAGCCAAGGAGAAATTGTTGCAATGACTGGAGATGGAGTAAATGACGCACCTGCTTTATCACGTGCTAATATTGGAATTGCCATGGGTATATCGGGTACCGATGTGGCTAAAGATGCGGCTGATATGGTATTGCAAGACGATAATTTTGCCAACATAGTTCACGCCGTTGAAGAAGGCAGAAAAATCTACCAAAACATCCGTAATTTTGTGCGGTACCAAGTATCTACCAACGTTGCTGCGGTTTCTTTAATAGTAATTTCAACACTAATATTTGGATGGAATTTACCACTCACTGCAACCCAAATATTAGTTATTAATATTCTCATGGACGGTCCCCCAGCAGTTGCTTTAGGGGTAGAGAAAAAGCACGGGAATGTTATGAGTCGACCCCCAAGACCTGTCAACGAAGGTTTACCAAGTAAGAGTGATATTTGGCTTATATTTTACCTAGGTGCCGTTATGGTAATTGGAACATTGTTGGTATTTTTCCTCGCAGGAGGAGGTATAGAAACTTGTAACGGCTTACCACTTGCGGATGAGAACAATCTGCCATTTGATAAGGTGGCATGCGACTCTGGTGATCCTGATGCATTAGCTGAATGGTCCAGTTATGCCGATGATAGATTTGTCCATGCACAAACAATGACTCTTTCAGTATTCATAATGTTTCAACTGTTTAATGTAATGAATTGTCGGTCGCAAGAAGAGAGCATCTTTTCACTAGGTGCATTCTCCAATAAAGCAATTAATATTGCCTTTTTGGTATCTTTTGGATTGTTGCTATTCTTCGTACAACTAGCCAACATAAGCATCCCAATAATTGGCATTGAGATAGGGGGATTATTATCAACCAAAGTTCTCTCTACCAGTGATTGGCTAATAATTGTCGCAGTATCGTTCTCAGTCCTAATTATCGAGGAATTTAGAAAATTTATCGTCAATTCTAAACTTTTTGCCATCAAAAATACACCTTAGATGATGTACATATATATTTGAAGTATGGCATAGACCGAGGCTTATGACTGAGTGGTCAGCATCAATTCAGAATGCTGGTAGTGCTGTGGATTGGCAAGAAAAACTCAATCTGTCATTAAACAATAAGCAATGGTCTTCAACCATTCAACCAATTGCTGATAAATTGGCTAATGGTGTCCGTCTGTCTGTTGATGATGGAACTATTCTGTATCGTCACAATAACCTCAGCGAATTGGGTATGTTGGCTAACCTAGTAAAACACTCAAGGTTTGATAAAAAGGTATTTTTCAATTCCAATGTTCATATTAATCAAACTAATATCTGTGTGCTTGCTTGTCGATTCTGTGCTTTTAGAAGGAGTAAAAGGCAGGAAGACGCTTACGCAATGACTGTAGAAGAATACATCAAAGAAATGGATAAATTTGCAGAACATATTGACGAAGTCCATTCAGTTGGGGGACTTCATCCAGACTGGGATATTGATTATTATGTTAAATTAATCAGAACTGCAAAAGAAAAATACCCTGATATCTCAATAAAAGCCTTAACAGCAGTCGAAGTTAAACATCTATCTAATCTCTCAAACATTGATTTTAGTGAAACACTGAAGAGATTAAAGAACGCAGGATTAGATTCACTTCCAGGCGGCGGTGCTGAGATACTGAATGATGATATTCGTGAGATTATATGCAAAGGAAAGGAAAGCTCTGAGGAGTATCTGGAAATACACCGTCAGGCTCATTTATCAGGTATACCATCTAACTGTACCATGCTATTTGGTACAATTGAAACAATAGAAGATCGCCTTGAACACATGGACAAACTACGTAAATTAGCAGACGAATCATCGATGTTACAGTGTTTCGTCCCGTATCCGTTTTTACCAGATTCATCTAGATTGCCTCAAGCACAACTAGCAACGGCAAATGAAATTCTTCGCACTATTGCAATTTCACGTTTAATGTTGGATTCAATACCACATATCAAGGCATATCGAATGAATATTGGAGATGAGGTTGCAGAATTAGCTCTTCACTTTGGCGCTGATGATGTGGATGGAACAGTACGTCAAGAATCCATCATGCATTTAGCCGGGGCAAAATCGAGCCTAAATTATGGCACTTACCAATTGGGTAAGTTAGTCAAAGACGCGGGTTTTTCACCTATTAAAAGAAACACCGTATATACCAAATTCAACGAATTTAAAGTCGTACCTCCCAAGCAAGTTAGACGCTTATCTGTTATTCAAAGTTAGGTGATAATATGATAATTCAAGAAAGCAAAAATGGAAATCAAAATTTTGTCAATTGGAAAAACACCATTGGCAGAGTTGCATTCATGAATTGCGATCCACTGTTTCTAAAACTTAGTAAAAAGTGGGATATTCTTTCTGCACCTCCTTCGTGGCTTACTGGACACTTACTAAGAAGCGACTGTATATTAGCCCCAATTCCCGCTGCTGATTATGCCAAGAATTCTAGCGAACTAGTATTAGTGCCTGACTTAGGAATTTGTTCAAAAGGTGAAGTAGGTAGTGTTTTATTATTTGGCAATTGTACTATTTCTGAGATGAAGACAATCGCACTACCATCGGATTCCTCCTCGTCGGTTGCTTTATTGAAATACATCATAAAGCAGCAAGGATTCGAGCCAACTTATACCCTTATGGGTCCAGACATAGACGCAATGTTGGATAACTGTGATGGTGCATTGATCATCGGTGATAGGGCACTAGATGCATCAAAATTATATCCTGAAAAAATCATCCTCGATCTAGGTTTAGAATGGCGAGAGATAACAGGGAAACCAATGGTGTTTGGAGTTTTTGCTGCTAGAAGAGATACTCCAGTAAGTGATGTTAAAAGAGCTTACGATTCTTTAATCGAACAACTCGAACTGTTTGAAAATTCTGCGGGTCGTAGAAATGAAATAATTCGGATTTCAGCAGACAAATCCGGACTGACAAAGGAGAGATTAGACAAATATTTTGGTGAGGTTTTCAATCGTTTAGACCAACAACACATAGATGGTTTGAATTTATTCCTCACTGCGGCTTGTGGAAAAATAGAGTCTGCAGAATTTCTTTGGTAGAACGATTATTGCTCATCCTCAGATTTTACTCTCCTAACTTTTCGCTTTTTGGTCTTCACCGCTTTCTTCTTGGCGACTATTTTTTCACCAGGAATATCGAGTTTGCCGTCCAATCGTTTTCTTTTTGTTGACATTACTGGTCCTTGCTTATTCCTCTGTATCTTGCCAGATCGACGTCTAATCTTACTAGATTCATATGTTTCTAAATCATCATCTAGAGTAAACGCGTTTCGTTTGTTTGGATTTTGATCATCTTGTCCCATCATTAAATTTGGTTCTTCTTCGTAATCCAAACTATTACTTGAGGTCATTACAGGTTCTGGTTTGCTAATTAATGCGGCCTCTTCTGTGATATCATCATACTCTTCATTCACTTCCAATTCTAGATTTGGTTCATAGTCTTCCTCTTCTTCATTTTCTGAAAAGTCCATAACGTCTAGAATTGTCGAATTTAGGTTATTTCTTCGAATTATCAACCAAACCGATAATATGCTGGCAATTATTATCACGAATATGATAGTAATATTCTCCCCGACTTTAACTAAAATTGAATCAATTTGATTTTCGTTTTCTTCTATGGAGGAATAATTTACCAAAGGATTGTTGCCATAATTATACCAAACATTAGATTGAGTTAAACCATCTTGCATTATTTGAGTTATGTATACTGGGTGGTTCTCGACAAGGTGGGTTATCGAAGATCCAGCAACAGATATCTGGTCAACTATCTCTATAGTAATAGGGAGAGAAGCATTTGGTATTATGTCAAAAGTTGTTTTAAAGGCAAATTTTATTTGTTCTTTATCATCCCATTTTGTAAAAGATAACCCTTGAATTATCTGACACTCGATAGAGCCATTAGTTATCTGACCAATAGAAAGTTCGATAGATGAACGCAACTTAGTGATGTAATCATTTTTATCCATGTTGTGGCAAATCGCTGCTTCGATCAAATTAGTTTCTTCGTAACTAATTCGTTGGTCTGAAATTATCGAGCGCCTTGATAAATTTCTGAAGGTATATGTATCAATTGTATTCATTGTATAGATGTCATCAATCACTAGTGTGTCTCCATCTAATTGGATTTGATAAGATCTTAATGTGCTAAGATCTGGACTTCTACTACATACAGTTTCATTCAAGCAATTAAAGTCCCAATCATCTAAGTGTGAATCTCCATCATCATCCTCATCTAATGCATCAGGAATATTATCACCGTCTAAATCAGACCCTACAGAGCCAAATCCTTCTGGCAGTGAAGGGGTTCCGTATGCCGCAATGTGATTTGAATCAGTAGCAACAAATAATTTACTTACTACACCTTGATTTTCAATTATCGCGAAGTCTAGGGATTTATGCATTAAGCTTATTGATGAAATCTCCTCGAATGTAGACCCATCAAGTACTATCAATTGTGGACTACTGTCTGATTCCAGAATAAATATCCTATCAGAGTTTTCCGACCATCTAACCTCGTGCGAATTACCAAGGTCTAAACTTTGCAACTCAGCCCCACTCAAAGATAGGGAATACAAATTGCCAGTTATTGTTATGACCGCTAGTTTAGAATCTGATTGACTAAAATCACACCCGATTACTTCTTCATTTACATTGAAACTAATTTCTTGGAATTCTCCTAAATTATCCCAAATATTGACCCTGCCAAGTTCATCGCCAGTCACGATATAATCTCCTGATTTAGAATATTTTACGCAGGTAATGTCTGATACATGTTGACCCATTACTTGATTGGATATAGACATGGTTTCTGTGTCGTAAATATCTGCGCCGTTATTCATGTTTGGTGTAATGATATTCTCGCTATTAGGAGACCAATCAATATTACCTAAACGATCATTACCTCTACCCTTTTCAGGTTTTAATTCACCGTTTTCTAAATTCATAATTTGAATTGAGTCCGGAACAGATTGTTCCGCTCGAAGACTTATTGCCAAGTATTGACCATTTGGTGAAATTTCAATATCGTATATTTCTCTAACAAAGTCTGTAGAATTTATAATTTCAAGAGTATCCATGTCATGGAATTCCAATGTATTTCCGTATGAACTGGCAATTAAGTTCCTCTCGTCGTCCATTGTTACTGCTTTGGTATAAGCATCATTTGCATCAGCATGAGTGACTCCGATAAAATTGATGCCAGAAGAATTAGATGATACGCTTGGTGCCATTAATGAAATGAGTAAAGTGCATATTATTGCGCTAAAATACCTAGGTTTCATCGGATTCAAATATCGCTAATTTTTGAACTACTTGAACATATAGCCGAAAGATAATTTTATCATACGATTTTGACGGTTTGTTATTGTCTTCAAACGGATGGTTATTGAAGGACTTGATTTTGGCAGTGGTATGCAGAGCATATTAGACCAAGATGAGAACGGTGATTATTTGGTTAGAATCGGGCACTCCCCCGACCCAGATGATGCTTTTATGTTTCATGCAATGACCAACGGAAAATTCGCCACCCCAGGGTACAAATTTGTCCATGAATTGCAAGATATAGAAACATTGAATCACCGTGCAATGAATCAGGAATTAGAAGTTTCTGCAGTCTCCATTCATGCATTTCCAGAAATTTCACATCATTACAGCCTCATGAATTGTGGAGCATCTATGGGCGAAGGTTATGGGCCGATGGTAGTAGCAAAGGCTGGAGTTTCGATGGAGGATGCTAAAAATTCAACCATTGCTGTGCCTGGAATGAAAACTAGCGCCTACCTTGGTCTGAGGTTAGCTTGGGGCGATGTAAATGTGGCAGTTGTTCCCTTTGACGAAATAATACCTCGTATACTAGACGGAACCTACCTTTCTGGATTAATTA
>CAXGZX010000008.1:0-39394 GCA_964014545.1 uncultured Candidatus Poseidoniales archaeon
TCACCCAATTCAAACACTATGTGCCTAGTTTCTTTTCTCGAGCCTTCACCATTCAATACATAATTCTCTATTATATTAGTGTAATAAGGGTTTTTTGCACTCCATTCACTTTTTGCTGCATCGGCCATGGGAACACCTCGCTCATTACGAGCAATAGGGCCTCAAGGCGGAGGTAATTGAAGGTTCGGAAATGCTTTCAAGCAAAGGTAGACTAGCCAAAGAACTCAACCGATTAACAAAATACCTATTGCGTTCTGGGCAAAGTATGGCGCATGAAATTGTGATGCTTGGCACTGGAAATGCCTTCCTGCCAAACGGCAGACACCATTCTTTTGCCATATTTGACAAGCGACACATTGTAGATGCACCGCCTACAGCACTAATTTCACTGCGGCAGCACGGATTGAAAGTTTGTGACATCGAAACCATATTCATCACTCATCTACATGCAGATCATATATTTGGCCTACCTTTTTTGCTGCTTGAAAGGACCTATATTTCTGACCGAGAATTGATTAAACCGCTGACTATAGTTGCTGCACCAGGTGCTAGGCAGCGTATTGAGCAACTGTGCGACATTGCTTACCCTGGATCGATGAAAAAGATACTGGAAAAAGTAAGGTGGGTTGAAGATAGCAATGGTAGAACTGAAGACGGATGGTCGTGGAAGAGATTTGCGGTAAAACACGATGATTCGGTAGATCCATTTGGCTATACATTTTCCTCGGCAGACGGCGCAAAGTTTGTTCATAGTGGTGATTCTGGCCCGTGTGAATTGTTATACAGTGCAATATCTGATACTGATTTAATAATTATCGAGATGGCTGTTCCTGAATGGGTACCAAGTGAACACCATCACAAACCGTCAGATATCGATAATTTAAGTAAAACACATCCAGATAAGAAATTTGTCATAACTCATACCTTCATCGACTCACCACATTCTACTTTTGAAAAGATAACTGAAAAGGTATTTCCACAACACCAAAACAATGTCTACCATGTTGATGATGGAACGGTTATATCATGGGATAATTTTTGGCAAGTAGGCGAAAAATAAAGGAAAAAAATTCTGCCTGAATTTGCCTCCAAATAGGTATTGAAAATCAAATCCATAAGGCATGCTTATGAGGGGGACTCGGACTGGGAGGGTCATCGCGCATTTGCCTTCAAGGGGATTTGGCGGGCTTAAGGAGGAATGAAGAGTTGACAGAGAACATATTCGATGGTTATCTCTCTCGAAACACTTTGTTCTCGAATAAAGAATTTCTCCGCCACAATTACCACCCAGACAATCTGCCACACAGAAAAAACGAAATTGAAATTTTGTCGTTTAACCTTGTCGAGGCTTTGAAAGGACATATCCCCTCTAACATGACATTGTATGGCGTAACTGGAGCAGGAAAAACTGCCGTTACCAACTATGTTTGTAATCAACTTGAGGAAAAGGGCAAACAATTAGACCGTCCTGTTCAATCAATAATTGTCAACTGCCGTCAAATCGACACGCAATACCGAGTGTTAAGTCACATCGGTAATTCATTACTTGAAGATTATGAAATAGACGAGATTCCATTCACTGGATGGCCAACTGACCGAGTATTTGGAGAATTAGTAAAGCGTATGGATTCCAGAGAGGGAGTATTTGTTATTGTTCTTGATGAAATTGACCACCTAGTTAAGAAGGCTGGTGATGACTTATTGTACAATTTAACCAATCTGAATTCATCGCTTAAGAAGGCACGTTCTTGCGTAATTGGCATTTCCAATGATCTGAAATTCACGGATTTCCTAGACCCTAGAGTTAGATCTAGACTTGGACAACTTGACGTGATTTTCAATCCCTACGATGCCCAACAATTGCAAGATATTCTAAGAGAACGAGTAACAATAGCCCTACAAGAAGATGTTCTTGGAGATGGCGTTATTGAAATGTGTGCAGCACTAGCGGCACAAGAACACGGAGATGCACGATGCGCGCTTGATTTGCTTAGAGTATCAGCTGAGAAAGCGGAATTAGGCGGCTCGCTAAAAGTGGAACAAAGTCACGTTAAAATCGCTCAGCACCAAATAGAAGCAGACCAAATGACTCCGGTAATAGCTAAATTACCAAACCAGCAAAAAATCGTCCTTGCATCAATTTTAATCAACGAAAGAAACGGTTTGAAAAATATTCAAACCGGAGAAGTTTACTCAATTTATTCTCAAGCATGCCGATACCTAGGTACCAATGCTCTAACACAAAGAAGGGTTTCTGGATTGATCTCTAATTTGGATATGTTAGGACTAATTACTGCCAGAACCATAAGCAAGGGCCGCTATGGACGTTCCAAAGAAATCAATTCCTGCATTCCACAAAACATTAACCCAAGCGAAATAATGACAAACTCTGAACCCGAATTACAAGGAATGTTCAATAATATCTACAAATATCAAACAAGATTGTGATTTTGACATAGTTTTATGGTTCGGTGTACTTATAATCAGATGGCAGGTGGGCAGCGCATGAGCGAAGTTAATGAGACGGAAGAAGGATTTGTTCAGATGATTCTGAACCCTTCCAAAACGATGTCAAACTGGTTCGTCGGAATTGGCCTGTTAGGTTTATTCTTAGCTGCTCTCAACTTGATGGGTGAAGTTCACCCTAACTACCGAGTTTCTTGGGCCGGAGTATTCACATTTGAAGCAACAAATAAGGCGTTTGAAGATTTATCAACAGCACCTAGTTTTGTAATTTCTGATGCAATATTCATCGCACTTTGTGGTGGACTTACTGCGGTTGGGTTGAAGACCATAACTAGTCAAGAAGGTGGAATTCAAACTTGGTTAAAGTCTATTTTTGTCAATGACCTTTGGATGGCTCTTGCCGACCCAGATCTTGGTGGCTGGTTCAAAACTCTCGGCGCATGGTGTTTATTGCTTGGTATAGTCAACTACCTATACTTTGGAATCTGTGCTACTGGTTGGATTGACCCGGGAGTATATTCAGTAACTATTGGCCTAATGGCTTTTGGATTTGCTTTGAACTATTCAGCTAACTCACCAGAGGCTGAAGAAATAAAGGCTTGAATTAGAAATCGTGACCGTTTCTCTTCAACACGCCATCTATTATCCCAAGAATTAGGCCACGCCATAATGATAAACTCCATTGTAAAATCAAACCCTTCAGGCCAAAGTAAACCAATACTCTGTTTCCTTCACTGGTTGATAGAGCACTTCGATTGACAACCCCCAAAGGACCGCGCCATAGAATTAATTCTTGTATTACAATCATTGAAATGGAGACCAATAATACATTTGTTTGCCACCAAGTTTCAATCTCATTCCAATTCCGATCATTTGTAGTAACAAACAGGTAAAAAAATGGTAAACTACTTGTTATCGCAATTATCCATAATGGCAGGACAGCAAGAACCATCGTGGAGCTACCGATAAAATCTAAATCAGGCCCTTTCCTACGGCGTTTAGGATATTTTCTCATAATTCTAACGTGGGCTCGAGCATCTCTCAAACGCTTAGCAAGGAAACGCTTTCTTCCAGATTCAGCAACATGGGCAACAACAGCTTCAGGAGCATAAACAATTGTTCCGCCATTATCAATTAGTTTCAAACTGACTTCCATATCCTCTGCGTGATACCAACTAGGGTGAAAACCACCAATATCAATCAGTGATTGTCGGTGAAACATCGAGCAAGGGCCATTGGCCAGACTAGTTCTTCTTGGCCTTGAACGATATTTTGATTCTATTTCTACCGAACGAAGATGGCTGACAAGATCGTCGGCTCGCTCAAATATTGTTCGCCCGGTAACTGCTACTATTTTTTCATCCTCACTTAATGGCGCAGCCTCATTAAATAAATTTGAAATCCAATTCTGAGAAGGCCGGACATCGATGTCGGTAATTGCTACCCACGCTCCTTGGCTATTGTCTAAAGCCAACTTCCGACCAGCCGACAAACCTATTGCATCTTGGATAAAAACTCTGGTAGGTATTTCATCGTTGGGCGCATGCCATTCAAGCAATTTTTCTTTTGACCCATCTGTTGACCCGTCATCGACTGCTATAATTTCAAGTGGGCGATATGTCTGATTTTTTAGCGCTTCAAGACATCCATCGACCCAATCGACTCCATCTCTAACACATACTGTGATTGAAATCAATGGACCCTCTGAGTCAATCAACCAATCACCTCGAACTGAGATAATATATTGCGACATCTTTCTTTTACCGGTAGTGACGTGATTTGAACGACCACTCCTACCTTTGGTTGACCATAAATTACTACTGTACCAATTGGCGCTAAGCAATGAATTATGATAGGTGCTAAATCTTCTTCCCCATCAACATTAATTAATGTCTTTTGATTACTTGCTAATGCCTCTTTGATTGAACTTATCATTGATGGTGATATATGGCCAGGGGGATTGGTATTGTGCAGATGGTTTTCAAACTGTACCGTCGATACCTTTTCTGATTCATCTAACTCTTGCCTTTTGGTCATGCCATCTATTATTCCAATGTCTGGAACTATTTCCAGATCTAACATGGTGGCAACAGATACATCACCTACCGCAATAATAGAACCGTGATTTGGTGCTAGAGACTCTAATGCTTCAGCCATCGCCACCTCAGGTAATTCTTCTGGTCCAGAAAACAATAATCCCATTGGGGTCTTTAATTCAGAATCCAATGAGGAATTCATCTTCAACATTTGTTGTGTTTTATCATGTTCAATCCATGGATTACCATCCACATCAATAACTCCACTTCTAATTCTAGTACTACTGATGATTGCACCTGAGTAATCAATCATGTGAGGAACTTCCAGTATCGATAATTTACCTAGACCTGAGGATTCTCGCATACGATTTATTTCATCACAATTACCGGTTGTTTCGGGTGTTGCCACAATAGCATCTGCTTTTTTATGAATAGGAGCAGGTCCAAATGCATCATCGAGAGTAAATATCTTAACACCGTGGTGAGATTTTTGATTCAACCATTCAAGAATTTTATGAGTTCTATCTTCATAAGATTGTATTAGGTTGGATTTTTTGCTAGCCAAGGTGTCATTAACAACATGTATTTCGACACTTTTGGACCTTGAAATAGCTACTGAAAGTAATAACTTGTGACCGGCATGAAATCTATCAAAGGTCCCTCCGACCAAGCAACATTCGAACTTGGGTTCTGTTGCCATGAGTATACTGTAATCACTTTCGCCTTTGAGTTAATCGCTTAAATTTGAGTAAGTATGGCTATTTCTATGCTCTTAAGAAATGAGCACTGTGCCCCAGCTCCTAACGGCCTATTTCATCGCAATGCTCCAAGGCCTGACCCTCGGTGCTGGGGCGTGCTGTTTGATAGGGTGGTTGTCTTGAGTTCATCCTGACGTCACACAAGGACCCATAACCTATCAATTGGTTTACCGCTTTTGCACCAAAATTCACTCCCCGAAGGGTCATTTTGGTCTTCGATAGCGGACCGCACATTGGTATCGGACTTCATTGCAATTTCACAGTAGCTCCGCCCGATGTTGCTAGTGCGGCAATCTTGTCTAATCGTTATGCTAAATGAAGCCATCGTTCATACGAGGTTTTTGTAGAACGAAATTCCAAATAACAATGAGGCTATATCTTTATCTCCTTGAGCGAATATAGTTGGAGAGAAGTCTGGCCATTCTTGGAACTCCCTTAGTAAATATCCAACCATTGGATGTGTTCTGCCAGGTACAACATCAATCGATTCTTCCAAACCACTAATCATATCGTAAAGATCCATCAAGTAGTCTTTAGCTTTACATTCAGCCATTACTGGAATAAAAATTATCTCTCCGGTACTTGGTATATCTCTGGTAAAACGCCTAACAAAGCCTGGAGGTCCACAAACCTCGCCGTCTAATCTAGCAATTAATGCTGGCCAAGGTAATTCATTAGCCACTAGCCATCGCCTTCCTGCTGAACTACTTAGTTGAGATAGCAACCAATTTGATGAATCTTCATACCACCATTTTAATGGGAATAACTGCATGTAAGTTCTCATTGAAGTACTGGAAATGACTTCACTATTTTGCAAACTTGTCACATAACTACTCCAATTGTAAAGAAGTGAATCATTGGGATGAATCATTGAGGCATTTTTTATTTTATCTAAGACACCATAACGATCGTTATTTTCTACAGAATTATTTGGAAATAATGTATCGAGAATCTCTCGGGCAAAAAGGGGAGCATCGAGCCAATTATCAATAGAACGTTGAATTAACTCAATAAAATCGTCTGGCAAATGATTGCTTGCCAATAAGATGCAGGCTGAAAGATTTACCGCTGACTTTGTATCAAGATGGTGGGACATTTGTATCAGCAATTGATGGTTTTTGATGAATTGTTTAGAAATATACAGTATTGATTCTTTTTGCCAACTTTGACTTCCTTTTGGAAAACTGGAAATTATCAAATCTAAGTTCTCGGTATTTATTTCCAATAAATCAGCCCATTTATTTGGTAGGTCTTCAGCAATCCTAATCCACCTACTCTTCCGGTATTCATTGGGAGTCGCAATCCATGCTGCTAGTGGATTGTGAGCCTCTGTTTTATTTGCCCACTGCTCATTGCCATCTGGGTAAAAATACATTGCTTGCCAAATATCCTTGCGGTATTCAAAATCATCTACATCATTGGTTAAACAATTGATGTCCCATGATTTTTCGGAATATGAACGAACTAGTTCAGAGGCATCTTGCGGAATTAAATTGTGAGTGATTGAGGGTGAAAAATCAATGGCTGTAGTAAGTTTGATGTTAAGAGAATGTTCTCTGGAAAGTTGAAGTTTTACTGTGGCCAATTCCCGTAAAGAAATTAATTTGGCTAGCGCTGAATTTATGTCGATTATACCTCCATGCTTTGTCACTAACAACCGGCAATTATTATCCCTCAGAACGTACTCAAGGAAATCTAAATTCGCTAATATTGGCCAATTCCATTCGATAGAGAATTCTAAATCTCCCGCAGACTTAACAAATTCAATCAATGATTTCATACCTAAAAGTGACAACCCAGAAATTTCAATATTTTCTGGAATTCGACTTACCCATTCACATTCACCAAAATCTCGCGAGATGTCTCTGAGTAAAGCTAGAGACAGTGACTTAATGCTATTACTGATCAAGCCCTTGGATAGTGAATTATATTTTGTCGTTAATTTGGCATCACTCATTCTTGGGTGTTTCAACTTCAACCAGTTGGATAAACAACCAATTGGCAAAAATGTTCTTTGTGGTTTAATAGCATTATTACGCAGTACTACAGAACCATTGGCAAAGGAATTAATTATCATTGATGAATCTACTTCTGAGGTCAAATGTGCATGCAGTCTATTTTTCCATGTGACTGTTATCTCAGAATCAACTATTTCACCAATTTTGTTGTCACCACTTGAAAGAATTTCTGGTAAATTCCCTTCTGACATCACTGGACCATCAAACCACGTTCCGGCATTGACGTTCCATTGCTGGTCACTGTTTAGTAAATTAGCTCTAACAATGGCAAAAGAATTGGATTGTTCAAACCAACCTTCAATGGTACCTCGGTTGGATTTATTTGGTGGTTGTACCTTTTCCAGGGTTATTTTAGAATACCAATTCGTGGAACTAGATTTTACTGTTGCCCATCTCACCCCCATGCTTCCACTGGAATCTTTGCCCACTGAGCCTAGATCTAGATAGGGGTTTTCAGGTAGGCAAATTAGCGATTTAGGTGGGTTTTTCACATAACAAAGTATGATTATTGGGCCTTTTGACTCTAACACAATAGCGTCGTGATTTTGCGAAGGATTAGTCGCATGAAGTTTGTAAAGTGCGAGATAATCTTCATCTAAACGTTTTCTGCCTTGCTTGGTTATCTTGTGTATTGCCCCTCTAATACCACTTGATTCGTTACGTGACACTAAACCTTGCTCCCTTAACTGACTCAGGGCAAGGGATGCATGTGGTGTTCGAATTTTAAGTGACTTAGAAATTTGCGATACTGAGCCACCTGAGTCGATTAACCAACTCAATATCCTACGATGGTAACTACTTCTAATCCGTTTATTGGACAATAATGTCACCTTCAACCAAACCAACAGCAGATTGTTTATAATTTTAGCCTTGTCATAGTTATATAGTTACATTAAGTTACGCATTTCCACTGGAAAAGTATGGTAATACTTACAACCAGTCATGACAAGTTCACTTTTTACACTTAATTTAGTACCTAAATGTAACGAGTTAGTAAAAGTGGAGTAACTATTATATCAGCGACCGACGTCCTGTAGTTTAGTGGCAATTATTCAATGGATATGCGCTGCGTGACAAAGAGATGATATTGATGAAAACAACCAGAATCCGTGAAAAGATAAAGAAATTTTTAGGCGACCGACCCCGAAACACTGCAGAGATTTTGGAACATATCAATAGCACCATGCGTCATGGTACTACAAGCCAACAACTTGGCAACGTATTATCAAAGGACAAAGACATCGTCAAAGTTGGCTACATCAAGCGATCTGGAATACTATCAGGCGGCTACGACATCTGCGAATGGGCAACTAGAACATGGGTTTCTTCAAACTGCCCAGGCTGGGAAGAAGGTACACCGATCATCATTGACCAAGAAGGCAATGTAACAACTGGCTCACCGCCAGAAAATCAATACTAATCTTGATTGGTTAGTATTCGATGAAAATGATGGACGCCCATCTCCATTTTAGGAGAGTAGCGCCCTCTATTATACAAACTAGATTTCATCCCTCTAAAGCAAGCTTCAACAATCTCTTGATCTTGTAATTCTACCAAGTCAACATCTCCACCTGCACCCAAACCAACTTTAGTTTGGTCTGCAATCAAACCATGGTATTTCACTACGGTCTTAGAATAGCCATTAGGGTTGACAAGATTTATCGACAAACCCCACGGATAAAAATTGAGCATGAGGTTTGGAAAGAGCCACCAATAATATGCGGCAATTGATTTCCCATAGTCTACATGATTTTTGGGCAAATCAAATTTTGCCTCACCCTCTTTGGCAAAACCAATCTGTAATACTCCATTATCAAATAATTGAGTTTCATAAGATGAATAATCTAGTACTGAATTAAGTTCGTTGTGAACAAATGGTATGTGAAACCCTTCCAGATAGTTATCAACATATAACATCCAGTTAGTATCAAGGTGATGGGTTTTGTCAAGTTTTGAGTCAAATTGGAAATCTTCAATGTTAAGGAAATTCATCCTATCTTCAACAACGGAAATGAATGAATCGAAGGAATCATCATTTTGTAAATTGGCAAATAGCAAACCGTGCCAATTGTTTACTTTCTTAGAAGGTAAATCATCTGAATTTGATGGAAAGTTTTCAGCTTGTTCAAACTCCGGCATATACTTTAGTTTCCCACAAAGATTGAATGTCCTTCCGTGATATGGACACTTTATTGTTCGACGATTAGTTGAAACTTCTGACAATATCATACCGCGGTGAGTACAAACATTGGATAGGCAGTGAAACTCTCCGGATTCATCTTTGGTAAGCATCATTGGATTATTACCGATTAACACTGGAATAGTCGTTGATTGTTCCAGCATAGCCACATGACCAACAAAATTCCAAGTCGTAGAAAATTTTTCTAGCAGTGAATTGTATAATGATTCATCTGTGTAATAATTAGAAGGTAATGTTTTGGCTTTGGCAATTTCTGGATGAATCACATCCATAATATCACCATTCAAGAGTGGTAAATCGCCATGGCGTCTTCCACAGACGCTCCCTGACAAATAATAGCGTGAGATGCTGCTGCCATCTTAACTGCATCTTTGGTATTCTTTTGATGAATATTTCTGCCAGTGGCTGCACCTCGACAATTACCAATATTCATTTGTTGCCACAAACGTTCTAGGAACTCATCAGCAGGTAATGTTCCACCACCTGAACAGATAATACCAGTGCGTCCTGCAGCTTCAACGGCAATTGCCAGTGACTCTGAACGAGACATACCCTCAAATCCAGCCGGATAATTTACTTTAGCAAAGTCGGCTCCAATACATGCTGCTACTCCTGCTGCACCTGAAATTAATTGAGGATCTTTTTCATTACCCACTGCAGCACCTCTTGGATACATCCAAACAACTGAAATCATGCCAAGTTCGTGTGCTTGGCGGATTAATTGTGCTGCTTCAGACATCATTTCGTGTTCATATTCACTACCGATATAAATCGTGTAACCGATGCCTACTACATTTATTCCATTATGAACTAAAGACATAACATCATCCATGTCCCAAAGTGCTTGTGACACAGGATCTCTTTGTTTGGTTTTTACTAAATGAGATTTGGAATTCAACTTGACAAGATAAGGGATTTCAGGATAATCTCTTGCGTATTGAGCAATCAAACCAAGTTGACCTGCTAAAACTCCAATGGTTCCTTGCTGGTGGCATTGATTGCCAATCTCAAATAGATGGCCAGGGTCGTTGGAAGATAATGGTATTTTTTTACCTCCGTCGTAAAAGTCATCGTTAAGATGTTCAATTTTTTGATCGCAGGCAAATAGATTCATTCTTCCTGTGCCGGCAGTTGCAGCATTCATATTATCAATGAATGTGTCAATTAGTTCGTCGGGAACATCTGCTGGGACATTGTATTTTGCCATCTCTAACACCGCTTTTGATTAGTTACCGGTAAAGTTAGCTACACGCTTTTCGACATATGCAGCGATTCCTTCTTTTGCATCAGTGCTGTTGAACAAAGATGCTTGTAATTCTCTTTCGAGTGCAAGGTGATATTCAAATGGAATTTCTGGGCCGGTTTGAACTGACCTCTTGATGTTTCCAACTGCCTTGACCGCCTTATTTGGCAAAGTGAATTGAGTACACCAGTCGAGTACATCTCTTCTGAAATCTTCTGCTGAACCTTCCCACAAATGATTGATTAGATTACACGCTTCAGCATCTTCAAAAGACATAAGTTCTCCAGTAACCATCATTTCAAGGGCTTTTGCTTTACCAATTAGCCTAGTTAATCTTGCAGTACCACCGGTTCCGGCTAGCACGCCAAGATTTATTTCAGGTAGCCCAACCTTGCCAGAGTTCTTTCTAGCAATTCGGATATCTGCTGCCATAGCGATTTCTAACCCGCCGCCTACAGCGTGACCATTTATCGCACAAACAACTAGTTTGGAAGTTTGTTCAAATCTTGAAAGAGTTTCATTTGCGTGAAGACAAAAATTGTATTTGAATCCAGGTGTCACCGAGTTGAGCATCTGAATTGATGCCCCTGCGGAAAAGAAAGATGCTCCGTTACCAGTCAGTACGATACAAGTGACATCGTCATTGAATCGTGCTCTAACTACTGCCTCATCAATATCTCTCATCATCTCGTGAGTATAGGTGTTTGGCGAACGGTCATTAGGTCCGTCCAGTGGTTCTCCTGCAGAATTTGATGTCAATTCAATTACTGCAATCCCATTATTTGTGACTCCGTAATTGACCAGTTTGTTTGGCATTGGCTCAAGTTTTAATCCATAAAGGTCGCTCATGTGTCCTGCGAGAATGACTAGCATTATGAATAAATCGCATTCAACTTTCGGGCACAGATAACTGATCTGAATCTTTAGCGAAGGATGTTTTACCACCGCTTTTACGAACTTCATTCCACTGGTTTTTCACCGCCATAGCAGCCTCAGAGGGCTCCCAGTCATCTCTTTTCAATGCCTTTCTAAACGGCATTCTTCTAACACCCCGACCCATTGATTTTGGATCTTTTTTCAACATGAACGGGTTTACAAATCGGTAAAGAAGGCTTTTTAGCAAGGTTGGGCGGAATAGTTTTCCAATCCAAACCAGGCCATCGTTGCGCTTTGTTTGGTCTTTCATCCAACTTTTGCACATCATTTTGAAAGTTCTATCACCCACTCTATTCATCAGCCAACGATTAGCTACACTGGTCTTAACGTAAGGAAGCAATTGCTTTCGAACCTCTTGATCATAATCGCACTCGCCTAGTATATCCTTAGCCGCTAATACTCCAGACCAAATGGCCATTCTCATACCAAAGCCCCACATGAAGTCCTGCAAACCACCAGATTCGCCAACATAGTATCTGCCATCCTGCAGATAATTGGCATTAATCGTAAAATCACCCTTACCGCCAACTCTCTTTATTGGTTGGCGATTAAGTTCTGGGTAGTGCTTGTCGTACCAAGCGATTGTTTCATTGAGAAACCGATCACTTTTTTTCTGCTTACGCCACAAACAGGTGCAAATCAGCCCCACTCCATCGATAATTATCAGATATGAATAAGCCCCTGGAGCAAGTTTGTCATTCAATTGGAATGCTATATGATTAGGGTGATCTGTATGAAATATTTCTCCATAGGCGACTGCTGAGGTTCCTTTAGGCCCGCAAGCAATTATTTGACAATCCTCTTCCTTGACCCTTGTCTTATAGTGTATTTTTGCCCCTGCAGCCAATGCTTGTCGTTTAATTCCCTGATCAATTGTATGGCTTGAAGTTCCTCGCTCAACAATACGATAAGACACTTTTGGACTTCTTGCCTGAGTTATTTTATCATCGGGGTGAATCAAGTCTACCTCAGTAAATTCGGTAGCTTTAAACTCACTTGTGTCAAAACCCCATTGTTTCAATTGGTCAAAGAAATCAACATCCATACTCCAGTTTTCCAAGGCTTGAAAGTCTCCATCAAACCGAGCACCAGAATCGTCCCTAATATCGTGCACATGAACTTCATGTCCGGCTTTTGCAAGAATCGTTGCGGCTGCTAAACCAGAAAGTCCCGCTCCCATAATATTGATGGGACCTTGCTCCGCCATGTACACGGTAATGAGGCGAGAGGTTTGAATGATGCGTTTCCCTCGCTTCGCCATGGGCGGAGAGATTTTCATCATGGAAGCCCCGAAAAACCTTGACCATCAAGGCCTTTTACAAGAGTTAGATTTGACCGGCTGCGGCGCTGTAGTGTCATTTTTGGGCATTACAAGAGGACTTGATAACGGAGTAGAGATTTATCGTTTAGAATTTGATGCGTGGCAAGATAAACTCGGAAATGTACTACGACTATTGGCCGAAACTGCCATCGAAAGTTTCGGAGTTAGCAAAGTTGCCATGGCGCATCGCACCGGCCCAGTAGAGGCAGGAGAAAACATTGTATCTATCCATGTTGCCAGCCCACATAGAAAGCAGGCATTTCAAGCCTGTGAATGGTTAATAGATGAACTAAAGATTCAAGCACCAATATGGAAAAAAGAAGTTTCCGAGCACGGTGAAAAATGGAAAGCAGGATTGGGGTGAATTGATGGAAAAAGAAATAAAAGCGGTAGTTGACATAACTGAAAAATCGGTAATTAGAAGAAGCGCTACGGCTACAGGTTTACTCAAAATATCCCAATCAGCACGAACTGCGATAATCAATGATGAAGTCAAAAAAGGTAATGTCATAGAAGCCTCTACTATCGCTGCAATACAAGCGGTAAAAGAAACTCCAAGGATTATACCCCATTGCCACCCAATACCTCTAGAGGGTTGCGATGTTAATTGGAGTTTGGACGAGGAAGGACTTCGCTGTAATGTAAGTGTTGTAGCACATTACAAAACAGGTATTGAGATGGAAGCAATAACGGGAGTTTGTGCCGGATTATTATGCGCCCTTGACATGATAAAATCATTTGAAAAAGATTCTACAGGACAGTACCCTAATACCGAAATCTGCGACGTCAGAATACTCGAAAAAGTAAAATCTGAATAACTTGAATCGACCGCATCATTCATTGAATGGTCAGTACCATAGAGCCACATGGGCAAAGTATCTGACCTCTCGAACCACTTTCTCGAAGCCGTTGACATGGCGGCCATAGCAAGTGCAAAATGGCGGGGCAAGGGAGACAAAATGGCCGCTGATGATGCGGCTGTAGAGGCGATGCGCAGTACCTTTGACAAGGTACCATTCGATGGCCGAGTTGCTATTGGTGAAGGTGAGAGGGACGAAGCACCGATGCTATTCATTGGCGAACAATTAGGCTCCCAAATAGGCAATCCTCTAGTGCCTTCCATCGACATAGCTGTTGACCCATTAGAATGTACGAATAATTGTGCAGATAACTTACCCAATTCAATTGCAGTACTGGCTGCAGCACCAAGAGGGACTCTGCTCCACGCTCCTGATTGTTACATGGATAAAATTGCTGCTGGACCTGAAATGGAAGGCCAGATTAATCTTGACGCTGGGGTTGCTTACAATATCGAACAAGTTGCTTCAGTGCTAGATAAACCGGTCGAAGAAGTTCGCATTATTGCACTGGACAGGACGCGTCATGCTGACTTATTCAAGGAAATTAAACAAGTTGGCGCCCAACTTCATCTGCTTGGAGACGGAGATATCTCTGCGGCACTTTGGGCTGCAAGACCAGATGGTGAACATGACATGTTACTGGGAATTGGAGCTGCACCTGAAGGAGTAATCACCGCCACCGCAATACGTGGCATTGGCGGTGTTTTTGAGGGCAGATTGGTGTTTAGATCAGATGAAGAAGAAGCACGAGCAGAACAAATGATTGATGATGATTTAACTAGGCTTTGGGACGCTAAAGATTTATGCCGCTCTGATGATGCTATATTTGTCGCATCAGGTGTTTGTGATGGCTATTTGCCCGGAGTGAAAATTCATGATAACGGCAATATGCACACTTATGCAGAACTAATTGACGTACAGGCAGGTACATTGACTAGGCATGACCGTATTCACAAGCAGTGATGATATGTCCCAAATTCTGAGAATTGAAGTTCGCCTCCCTGATGGACACTGGGCGGGAGAGGCTACTCGTGAAAATCCATCATCGGTATTACAAATAATCGAAACTATGCCACTTAGCAAGGGAAGAGGAACCGCTCAAATCAGTACTGATGACCTATTGCTAGATCAACTTGAGAATTTACTAGGAGTTGAATCCGTTAATTTGCTAGGCAAGAATAAGGCCACTGTAACTATAGCCAGCGGAGGTGGCGGATTTATCAAAGCCTTACGTGATGTTGGCGTAGTCCCAAGAACTCCGTTTGAAGTGATAGACGGATGGGCAGACTGGACAATACAATGTTCATCCAGTCAAGTTAAGCAACTAATTGCGCAAATAAAAACCGATGAGATACCAATGCGGTTGAAGTCTACTCGTTCAAATACCGAAAAATTGCTCACTACAAGACAGAGCCAAATCTTCGAATTAGCCAAGCGCAAAGGATATTGGAACATACCTAGAGAAATATCAATAACTCAATTAGCCGAATTAGCAGGTTCTTCTAAATCAACAATATCAGTTATGCTTCACGCTATCGAGAGTAGAATAATCGACACATTTTATGAGGAAATAATTTAGAAATACGAACATGTTCGCAAAGACAATAAGCAAGACCCATTCTTCGGAGTTGCATGGACAATCTACCAAACACCTGGGATGAATGGATTACAAATTTTGGCGAATGGCAACAGAGGGTTGGATTTAACCCTGATTGGCTAGGAGACTTTGAACTCTCAGTACTATTTGACTGGGAACGTGCAGGTGATGTAATTGAATTTGGTGACTATGAAGGTCGCGCCAAATGGGAAAGATCCCTCCAAGTACCTCACCAAAGCATGCGTGATGCACTAATCACTATGATTACAGTACAAGGTGACACCGAATTTGCGTCGGTAGAGCAACAAAGACATCTCCTCGCATCAGCACCCACCGACTATGACAGATATGCAGCGGCAAGAATCATGGCAGAAGAGCAACGTCACGGCTGGCAAATGGCCTACCTGTTGATGACTTACTTTGGTCAACAAGGTCGCAGAGAGGCACAAAAACTGTTGGAAAGAAATGCCCAGGACGGCGACCGCTTACTCGGCGCATTCAACCGACCAATGCCGCATTGGCTTGACTTCTTCTGCTACACAATGTTTGTTGACAGGGACGGAAAATTCCAATTAGGTATGCTGTCAACTTCTGCATTCAAACCACTCGCTGCTTCTATGGGACCAATGCTCAAGGAAGAATCATTCCATTTGGGAACTGGTTCCAATGGACTTAGGAGAATCATCAAGGCCGGGGTTATACCTCTAGACATGCTTCAAAGATACATCAACAAGTGGGTATCTACCGCCCACGACCTATTTGGCGTCGATGCTTCATCATCTGCTCACTGGGCATATGTTTGGGGTGTAAAAGGACGCTGGGACGAACGTAAAAAGCAGGATGCTGGCATCGAGGTTAACAAAGAAGTCCTCAACGAAGAAGGTCGTGGACATTATCATGATGAGATCGTCAGAGAAGTTGAGAAACTTTGTGGCTACTTGCCTGAGGGTGTTGAGAAATTGTATGTCCCTCACGAAAACTTCAACCGCGACATAGGTGCAACCAAGGGTAGCAACTTCAATGTGGACGGAACACCTTTCGAAGGTAGCGACGATGATTGGCAAGCTTATCTACACGAAGTAATGCCAAGGAAACAAGACGAAATAGACCTTAAGGAATTGTTCAACCAAGAGTGGATTGCTAACAAACCAATGTCTACAAGACAAATCGATTCTGGCATCGGCGCCAGCGCCTGAACCTTTACGGTGGTCAAATGATTCCAGTCTCGCTGTATGGCATCAACGTCGAAAGATGTGAAAATTTTTATGAACAATTACCTGATTTAGTCGCAGACAGTATTGATGACGAAGAATACTCCAAAACTTTGTTTGCCATACAAGACAAGGCATCGATGGAACACATACAGGTTGCTGAAAAATGGTCTAACCGAAAGCCATTTGCTTTCCCAGAAGAAATTGTCAACGAGATTGAAATGATTATTCGAACTGTCTCTTACCCTGATGTAGCCCTGCTAGAACACTTGCTCACTATTGATGAAATAGACGCTCAGCGAATTTCTGAATGGATGCATTTCTCCACAAATTTGTATCCCATTTATAGTCAAGAAGCTTGCCAAGCCCTGACAGACATGGGACTAGAAACCCCATTCAATCTAGGGGACATGGCCAGTTATGGACTCTATGTCGCTCGTATTGAAGGACTCAAAATGTATGCTCCAGCTAAGGGTTTACCAGAAATAGGATTACCCCGATCAAGAATGCTCCAACTAGGTTTGGAGCGTTTTGAATGAGTAGTTTCGCAACTCATTTGAAATTATTCACAGTTGCCGTAATATGGGGTTTTGGTTGGCCCGCAGGTCGAGTTGTCGCTAACGATGTTTTACCTTTCACAGCCTCGTGGATTCGTTACATTATAGCCACATTCTGTTTTTTGGCCTATCTTAAACTTTCAAAACAATGGATGTTCCCAAATAAATCAGAATGGAAGGCATTATTCCTGATTGGATTTTTCTCAACTTGCGTCTATCAAGCATTTTTCATGTTTGGAATGCAATATACCGCAGCAGGAGATGCCTCACTTATGATTACCTTCAATCCTATTTTTACTGCGATATTAGCAGTTATATTCCTCAAGGAAAGTATGCACTGGAATTTAGTCACTGGGTTGTTAATGGGTATTACTGGAGTTGGAATATTATTTTACTACTCACCAAATGTTGACATTGATTTTGTCGATCGGGCTATTGGTGACTTACTGATTGCTGGTGCAGCTCTTGCCTGGGCCTGTAATACGATATTAATGAAAAAAGCCATGACTGAAACTAAACAAAATTCGTCTAAACCATTGAACCCGTTAGAATTAACGGTGTGGTCATCTGTGGCTGGTCTGATATTGTTGACTCCAATAATGGCTGCTGAAACTATGACTCAAGGGTTTATTGTACCGAGCGCAGATGGGTGGATCGGTTTGGTATTTCTAGCAATATTTTCTACAGTTGTGGCATATGTGTGGTTCGCTGACGGAATAATCAAGATCGGCGCTTCAATGAGCGCTTTGTATGTTTACCTAGTCCCGCCATTTGGGATTTTAGGAGGATATCTACTGCTTGATGAAAAACTTGGGTTGTCCCTAGCATTTGCCTTCGTTCTTATTACTGGTGGAGTATTTGTCGCCCAGTCAAAAACCAAAAACGACAAGCAATCATCATGAAGTTTAACCTCTTGGCCTAACCATGGCGATTAAGACAGTGGCTGTTATTGGTGCGGGGACCATGGGTGCTGGTATCGCCCAAGTTTGTGCTCAAAGTGGATGGCAAACTAACCTATTTGATGCATTTCCAGATGGCTTGGAAAAGGGCATGAAAACCATAGACGCATTTTGGGACAAAGGTATTGCCAGAGGTAAAACAACACTGCAACAAAAACAACAATGGTCACAAAACCTTAGTCAATTTACTGATATGGAATCCGCTGTTAAGCAAGCTGATTTAGTTATTGAGGCAGTCCCGGAAATACCAGAATTAAAATCTCAAATCTTTGAACAACTTGGTAAATTTACCAGTCCAAGTTGCATACTGGCAACTAACACATCATCTCTGTCAATTGCTGATATAGCTGCTGCTTCAGGATGTCCAGAAAGGGTCATCGGCATGCATTTTTTCAATCCTGTACCAATAATGAAATTGTTGGAGTTAGTTAAGCATGATTTGTGTTCACAGAAGACTATTGAAATTGCCGAACAAGCTGGAGTTCTAATGAATAAAACCACAATTTTAGTAAATAATATCCCAGGTTTTGCTACCTCAAGATTAGGTGTTGTGCTAGGTAATGAGGCAATTAGAATGCTTGCAGACGGTGTTGCAAGTGCGAAAGATATCGATACTGCGATGGTGCTAGGTTACAAACACCCGATGGGTCCACTCGCTCTAACTGATTTAGTCGGATTAGATGTCAGGAGAGATATTCTAAGAAATCTACAGAAGTCTTTTGATGATAATTCATATGAACCTCACCCATTGATGGAAAAATTAGTTGCATCAGGACGTCTTGGTAAAAAGACTGGCAAGGGGATTTATGATTGGTCTTCTGGTGAAGCAGAAGAATGCGAATTTCCTGAGTGATCACTCAAAGTTCGGTTTACGCTTTTCAATAAATGCTGTTACGCCTTCTTTGAATGCATCAGTAGTTCCCGCTGCTTCAATCAAAGTACGTTCATGTTTTAGATGAGTCTCGAAATCTTGCACAGACTGAACATCGAGTAGATGTTTAGTTGCCTCTTTGGTATGATTGCCCCACTGAGACCATTTGAGCGCACTTGCTAAAGCAGAATCAAGTAAAGAATCGTGTTCGACGATGGCATCTATTGCCCCCACTTGATGGGCTTTTTCTGCTGACCAAATTTCGTTTTCAAAGAAAAATTGCCTTGCAGTTTGATCACCAACCAAACGAGGCAGCAACCATGTTGTTCCACCATCAGGCGAAAGACCCATGCCAGAGTACGAAGCAGCCATCTTGGCACTGGGTGAGCCAATGCGCAGATCACATGCCAAAGCTAGACCAAGTCCGCCTCCTGCACATGCACCATTGAGAGCAGCCACACAAATAGTAGGTGATTGGCGCATTCGCACAAGTAAGGGATGGAGCACTCCAGTAAGATCTCGTATTAACTGAGGTGCATCACCATCTTTTATCGCCTTAGCAAACGCGTTGATATCAGCACCTGCAGAGAAAAATTTCCCTTCACCGGTTAATATCATTGCCCGAACGCTCGAGTTAGTTAATCCGTCATCTATGGCTTTGGCAATTTCCGGTAAGAAAGTTCGAGAAAATGATTGTGTTGCTGACTGGCCAGAAAACCTAATCAATCGGACTCCTTGACCCATATCACTGAATGAAACACTCATTTTAGCACCTCACAATTTGATATTGACATTCTTGACCTTGGTATAAAATCTCAAAGCATCCTTGCTTTGTTCTATGCCTATTCCGGATTTCTTCCATCCGGTGAATGCGGTTTGTGGGAAGGTTATCGGATATTCATTAATTGAAATCATTCCAGACTCTAAGTCTCTTGCTAATTTGTGCGCTCGACTTAGATCGTTGGTCCAAATACCATTTAGCAAACCAAAGTCTGAGTGATTGGCAAGTTCTAACGCCTCTGCCTCTGTGGAAAATTTAGTCACTGACAACACTGGGCCAAATAATTCATCATTGAATAATGAGTTATCTGGGTCAATTCCAGTAACTACAGTAGCCTCCATAAATGCACCTTCGCCATCTACAGCATTACCACCACATACAATCTCGCCACCTTGTGCCAGTCCTAATGCTAGTTTTTCCAGTACTTCAGTTCGGTGATTGGTATGAACTAGACTGCCGATACGCACGCCTTCAGCCATTCCTGGACCGACTTTCCATTTACTTACTTCAGCTACCACAGCAGCAACCAACTCATCATGAACATCTTCATGGACAATCAGTCTAGAACCGGCCCAGCACATTTGTCCTGCATTCATGAAAATGCCGAAACAGATTGCTTTTGCGGCATATTTCAAATTTGCATCCGGGAATACAATATTGGCTCCCTTGCCTCCAAGTTCTAGAGTAACTGGCGTTAGATTATCACTGGCTTTTGCCATTACCGTTTTACCGGTTGGCACACCTCCAGTAAGTACGACTCCGTCAACCCCAGGGTGGCCAGCAAGAGCATCGCCAATCAAACCACCAGAACCGGTTATTACTTGTAAAACACCATTTGGTAGGCCTACTTCTGCTTCTTCTATTTTCTTCATCCACGCTAACAGAGAGAGAGGAGTCCATGATGCAGGTTTCGCGATTACCGTACAACCTGAGGCTAATGCTGGAGCAATAGAGCGAAGGGCTAGTTGGAGTGGAAAATTCCACGGGACAATGTGTGCGGTGACGCCGAGCGGTTGGCGAAGTGTGTAATTTAGTCGGTTGCCGGGAACTGGTATGGTTGAGCCTTCAATTTTGTCTGAAAGACCAGCAAAGTACTCTAATGTCCATGCACCGTATCTTACCTCTGAAAGGGCTTCTCGAAACGTTTTTCCATTGTTTTCAGATTCTATTTTCGCTAATTCTTTTGCTGCACCATAGGTGGCTGCTGCCATTTTATTCAGTACTCTACCGCGCTGAGCCGGATCCATATTCTTCCATTCAGAACTAACTAAAGCATCCCTAGATGCTGAAACACACCGGTTAACATCATTTATCGATGCTTTTGGAACTCGTGCAATTGTTTCACCTGTAGCTGGGTTCATTGCTTCGCTATAATCACCATTTTCTGAACTAGTCCACTCGCCTGCAATGTACATCTTTTCTTCGCTCATAAACCGTCCATGAAGTGACCGTTCAAAGGTGTTCGCCTCGCAATCCAGATTAGCAATTGACCCATATCCGAGTTTTTTCATGATAACTATATTTGACAGAGTGTCCTACAAGATACATGGCTCGAACAATCGGTCTCGCTGATGCCACGGCTAGAACGATTGCTAATCGGCCGCCAAGATTGTTGATTATTGCTGGGGCAACGGGAACAGGAAAATCTACTGTGGCAATGAAAATAGCCGCTAAGAGCAACTTTGCTAGACTTCTCTCGACAGATGCGATTCGAGAAATAATTCGAACATACGATGTCAATGCCGAAAACCTAGCGCTGCATCGCTCCTCCTTCTCAATTGGCGAATCGAATGATGCAGTTATTGATTGGCTAGATACTTGTCAAGCCGTTGAGAACGGCATCGAAGCGACGATAAATCGTGCTATGCGAGAAGGTATCGATTTACTAATAGAAGGAGTACACATCATACCTAGTGACAGATTAATTAGAAGTTGGATCGAATCTGGAGGGATTGCAGTTGGAATTATTATGGCAGTTAGCGACCAAAACAAACACAAAGAAATGATAAAATCTCGAGATGCTCATTCATTCCGCAGACCAGATCGTTACATCGCAAATTTTGAGCGAATCAGAAAGATACAGGATGGCCTTATTGAACGCTCTAAAATTTCTGCCTGGCCGGTTGTAGACATTTCCAGGGTTAGTAGCGACCACGAAAAAATTGAACACTACTTGGATATTGCTTGGAATGAGAAGCAAACTAAGCAGCGATGACGAAAGTGAAATTGGTTTCTAAAGTAGAGGAATCATCCGTGACTCCTAATTCCAATGATATGGATATTGATGATGAGTCAACAACAACAGTTGTGATATTCAACATCTTCACCTCAACACCTCTTATCTCACCATGATGGAGTAGGTCGTCATGAATACTTTCCATTGCAATATCTGCCGCTTCAATTCGTTCTAGACCGCCATTAATCCACAACTCAGTACGGTTTTCAGCAAGAGAAGGTAATTCAAGCATAACTTCCTTAGTAGTCTCGATAACAGAATCTGAATTTGCTTCGTGCGCTGATGTTAGCCCAGCTACCTTAACACTGAAAACCGCCATCGATAATAACGAAAGGAGCAGAACCACACCAGTCGCTAATAGCATTTGAGCGCGATCATCATTGGTCGTTTGATACACTGTTTGACGCATCAAGCACCACCGCCAATATTCCATAACGTAAGACTGATAGTCCAAGCATCAGCATTAACCGCGACTAGATGATGGACTGTTACAGTTGGACCTGAAGATGTCCCAATAAGCCCGTAAGGGTTTGATGTTGCACTATTTTTGGCTAGCCAACAGTTTGCTTGTTTACCGCTAGTCAATGCCTCTTGCAGAATTGTGCAAGCACCGTCATAATCAGAATCTGCGAGTAGTTCCACAATCCTATTCTCACCGCTTATTTCTGCATCTAACCCCAAACCATATTGCAGTACTGATTCACCAGCAGCCTCCAAACTTGCATCATGGGCGACAGACCTAGAATCGGGTACATCAATTCTTATCAAAAAAGTAGCAGACATAAAAAATAGCCAAAATAACGTCAGCATTTCAAGGATGTGAATTTGCCCATTTTCATTATCTTGCAGCTAATCCACTCCTCACAAAGACGTAGGTACAAAAGCACCACCAGAAGGATTTAATCCGACGGTATATGATGAGTCTGAGGTAGTTATAACTTGGGCAAATCCATAACTAGAATCACCAATCAGATCTGGACTAAATACTAATAAATTAAAGGCTAGTAATGCAGCAATAATCATCATGCCAGAATGCTTGAAACCAGCTGAGAATCTACCATTCTGCATCAGTCCTGCCATTGAACCATTACCTATGGCCTGCATAGTGACGCCGTAATAGAACACGGTGACGAAAAATAGCGGATCTATCGCCCTTATCGTCATGTTTCCAATATTTGCTCCGCCTGAATCTCCGCTGCCTTCATCACCGGAATTTGATTTCGCAATAGCAGGAATAAAGATTTTTCCTAATAGAGTAATTACTCCTAAGAAAACGAAGTATGAAGTCCATATGACCGCAATGTAAGAGCCGATAGCGCGTGTTCGTTCACCTTCTAAGAATTTGATTTCTCTTGAGTCATTGGCAGCTGTTACCAAGATATCAGAAATTTTTCCTCCAGCACGGTCTGCCTCAGCAATCAAGGTGATTGCACGTTTGACTAGTGGCGTACCAACACGCTCAGAAAATTGTTTTATGACGTCGCTAAACTTTATTCCCCAACTCAACTGGTCGGACATCTTCTTTACTTCATCATTAAGCGCACCATACTCTGATTTTACCAGCGTTTGTACAGCAACTGTCATCGAAAGACCTCCTTTCCAATACTCTGCCATATCTCTAAGGAAATCAGGGAATTTAGCTTCAATTTCGTTTTTCCTAGTCTCTACTTTTTCCCAATAATATGAGGCAGGATACAATAATAAAAAGAAGGTTAAACCAAAGAAATTAAGGAAAATCATTGGTCTTAGCTCTAGAGGACCCAATTCTACTTTTGGACCTAGCCAAAATGATTTATTATTCATGTTAGTAGGGATTCCATCATAAAAGTCAACCGTCATATCGAATTGCGCTGAGCTAATTCTTTTGCCATCTTCCTGCGAGAATATAGCCACTTCGTATCTGGTATCTGGCAACATATTGTCAATTTCAATGTTACAAACATCACTAGCTTTGCCTGTTTTGCCCTCAAAGAAATCAACTAAATCGCCGTCAGAATCTCTTATGGCTACTATGTAATCTGTTGGAGTTGTTGCTTCAACAGTGCAATCTAGAGTTAACGGTTGTTGAATTATAACAGTGCCTTTATTTTGCTCAGGCATACCAGGGACATCAAAGGTCTTGCCTTTAGAGACGAAGTTAACCCATGGACTTTCCGACCATTCCAAATGGTCTGGATCATCTTGTAGAATTGAACACGATTCATTTGCTTGGTACGATGGTTTTAGATTACCGCTAAATTCAGCAGAATAATCGTTGCCAAGATCATCTTGTGCAGTCGCTCCACAAAACACATTAGTGAACATTGGTTCCCCATTAGCAGTTGGGATAAATCCCGAATTTGTCACCCACATGATTCCCGAAGATAAACCTAAAATCACTGAAATAAAAATTATTATATACAAATTTTTCAAGGTCTTATCATCCTTAGGAAGGTCTAGTTCAACAACTAGTTTTTTCTTTTTCTTCCTAGCCATTTTTACACCTCACATTTCTTGGTCTTTACTGCTAGTGTACACTAATACTGCATATGCTAGGTGAATCATTGGTATGAATCCCAAAACGATACCATACAACATTCCTTCTGACATCTGAGCACCAGAGCCTGAAACCCAGAACATAATTACCAGCATCACAATAAGGAACAAAGGCATTGCTACAGCAACTACAATGTATGATTCCGCTAGCAATGCTATTGATTCAAGAAATTGTTGTAGCCTAGTACGGTTTTCTCTCATGTAATGTTCAGCACGATTAAGGAAATACAGTTTAAGATACCCTCCTGAGGATAGCGTTCCAACCATCCCTTGGAAAAATTCAGTCAGCCAAATTGATGCTGCTCTATCCACACTCAACTTTATCGCGGTAATCAAGTCATAACCTAACAGCGTAACATCTCGATAGATTAAACCAGCATCTTCCGATACGTCACCATAGATGTCTTTGTTCATCGCTAGAGAACGGAAAATTTTGGCGGGTGTTGCATTCGCTGCGGACATAGCCGCAGTGTATGATGCTGCGTATGGAAGGTATTTTTCGATTTGAGCGCCGCGCTTATCTGCCTCTCTTTTAGCACCGCCCCTAACGAGTCTAAATCCTGCAAATGGAATGATTGCCCCTCCAAGGACCAAAATAAGCAATTTTACTGGAGCTGGAAAAATTCTAGTGGCATAGTCTGGACAGCCGTTACCCGGTTTTGATTTGTCGATTAGTTCAGGTTCCCAATATTCCCAGTCTAAACAAGCGTTGATTGTTGCTGGATCTTGGAGACTCTCCCAGAAGGCTATGACACCTATTTCGGGCATGAAGAATATGCCCACGATACCCCAACACACAACTGCAATAGCTATCGATGTGAAAATTACTGTTGACAGATACACCTCTGGCATAATCCCCATGGATCCTTTTACCAAATTCTCAGATAGATCTGCATCTCTTCGAGCCCGTTTCTTCAAAACTCTGCCAAGGATTCTATTACAGAATCTTTGCCATGCGGTAAGTTCCATACTTCTAACCCCCTATCAACGCAGACCGTCAACACGAGCAAGAATCTCATTGGGACGAACGTAGTATTCTGTAACGATTTGAGATACTTGGTCTGCTTTTCTAATATCATTGAGAACCATCCATTCGAGGATTCTTTTTCTTGTTCTCAACTCCCTACGCATATCATCTTGTGAATAATTTAATTTGACCATTATCTTTTCCAGCACATAGGACTTACCACTGAAAATAAAGTCATCTGAAGTGACATCCCATCTAAACACTTCATTGGTGATAACCTCTAACGAATTAGGATCAATACCAACAATTTCGACAAGTTGCTTAGTTCTTCTTACACGCTTGCCGTTAATCCTTGTCTGAATCTGTATGCAACACGCTTCTAGAGCAGGCAGTAGAACACGAGGAATATCGATTGGCTTATTTTCAAGACGGTGAACTAGCGACGGTACTGAGTCTGCGTGGACTGTCGAATAAGCACAGTGGCCAGTAGCCATTGCCTGGAACAGAACATATGCTTCAGCACCACGGATTTCACCGACAATTATGTATTCAGGCCGTTCTCTTAATGCCGCTTTGAGCAACTCGAATTCCCCAATCACACCTTCGGTAGATTCTCCACCAAAACCTTGCCTTGTAAGACCAGGTACCCAGTTAGGTTGCGGAATGTTTACTTCTCTAGTAGATTCTATCGAGACGATTTTCATCTGCCAGGGAATAAAGATGCACATAGCATTTAGCGTGGTAGTCTTTCCTGAGGCGGTACCTCCAACAAACAGCATCGGTACTTCATTTTGAAACCCTATCCAGAGGTAGGCCACCATAAGTGACGACATTGTTCGGAAAGCGATAATATCTGCAGGAGAGAACGGATCTTCTTTGAACCTTCGAATACAGAATGATGACCCTCTAGTCGAAACCTCGTGACCCAGCTTCATGACAATACGAGAACCATCCATCAGCGTTGCATCCAATAGTGGGTCTGCGACAGAAATGTGTTTGCCGCATCGTTGCGCTAGTTTGATGACATATGATTCTAAAGAGTGGTCATCAGGCCACAGACATGTTGTCTCTACAGATTCAAACTTACGGTGATAGGCGAAGATTGGTACATTGGTTCCATCGCATGAAATATCCTCAACGTTCGCATCATTCATCAAAACGTCCATCTCACCATAGCCAATCAAATCTCGGCGCAGGTAGTAGAAAATCTTGGATTTGGATTTCTTATTGATTTTCATCCCGTAGGATTTGATGACCTTATCCATAGCAGTTCTTAGATACGCTTCTGGATTGGCGTCGATTTCTTCAATATTAGCGGTTAAAGAGCGGATAAATATGTCCAAGATTTCATCACGGTACTGTTCTTCTTTCTTGGTCATAGGAGGTTCTATGATTTGATAAATGATATTCAGAGTCTGTTTATCGCGCACAACTCTAGCAAATGCGTGTGGAGGCATTACTGGGTATTTGTCCAACTCGTCGTATTGAGCGCGTTGCTGTGCGCGTTGCCGTTTTCCGCCGCCTCCGCGCTTTCCACGTTTCCTTGCCATACCATTACCCCCCGCCGATGCATTCTATGACACGCATCGGACAACTATAACTCTTCGGTGAAATCATTGTATGAAATGGCCACACTAGTAAATAACGGCCATCTCCAAAATGAGTTTCAAGAAAAGTTGCTCAACCATGATTTAGATTCAAAAGTCAATTCTCCAAGACTACCTTCATTTTTTATTGTGAAATCAGCCCTATTGATAAGGTCAGTCAAACCCCATCCTGCTTCCCGATTTTCACGGATTTCAAACTGAGCGTAATCACCATCCTCTGAGCGACCTCTTGATTGAGTTCTAGCAAATCTAATTCCCTTAGAAGCCTCTATGGCCATGCTACTGAAATTTGATTGCCACCTATTTTTGAAGATCTCAAATTCCGCTGTACCGCGCATGCCCTCGATAAGCACTACTGAGTGAGTTTCTAGTAAATTATCCACTTCATCTGCAAGCCGCACTGCGAGAACTTCTTCGCCATGTTTAGCCCTTAAATCTGCGGCTACTTCACCAAAAATAGTTGGGCTTGGCTCAAGATTTCGTGAAGCAACCTCTGCCCTAACCATGTCACCCATCGATCTAACTGGTATGCCTTGCTTGGCGATGATCTGGGCAAATTCGCCTTTGCCAGAACCCGGCATCCCGCACACAGCAACGACTTTTCCCATGGCTGTTGGTATTGTTGGCACTTCATGAAAGTAACTGTTATTCGAACTGCATAGAATTACATTCATTATGAATTAGTTGTCGAATTCAGCCGCACCCCAGCGCCTATCCATTAGTTTCCAGAGGACCGCTGAAGCAAATAACAAGAAAGCTGAGATCGACAGCATTCCAACATATCCCTGTCTAACCATCCCCTCATCGTACATTGAAGCAGTAGCAGCTAACCCATCTTGAGAGGCTCGCTCCCACCAGTTGCCGTACAAGGAAACATCACCTTGGGTAAATGACAAAAGGAACAGACCAAGTAAAGGCAACACGGTCCCTATCCAAAACCATATCATAATCGATGCATCGAATATGGCTTTATTGGGCCTTAGGCCCATCAAAAACGCAGTTAGTGCTACAATGTAAATCGAGTTGGCGAACATCACAACTATGCTTGTTGGTAGCGATGCCCACTCATCTAAACGCCAAGCCATCAGGATAATGAATATCAGCGAAATCCAAGATGTGATTATGAAGTATACCAATACTTTAGCGCGAATTAATTGCGGCACTCTAACCGGCAGACCATTCATGAATTCTGGCGAATCAAGGATTGTCAACCATGAATAGAAATTAAAACCAAAGAAGCCCAGAAATGGCGCGTATGACAACAAGTTGATGGGGATTGGCGCCTCAGCAAAATCGATTAGCCATGCCATCCCGAGCAAAACTGCAAGCGGTATTGTATAAGAGACGACCATCTTTTTGATTGACCCTGAGCGGAATAAATCAACAAATTCCTTGGCGACTATTATTCTTATTTCGCCCCGGCCCAAAAAGGAAAGTCTCCCGTACATTGGTCTGAACAAATCTCCTTTTTCTACAACACTAACATCAAAATCATCAATTATCAACATTGATGAAAAATAACCCAATCCTATGCAGAAAATAAATCCAAGTAGACCAATTATAACATTCTTTTCGGTTTGTATTTTCAACCCTATGAGAATAAATTCAATATCAATAGCGCCCACTCCGACAATTATTCCGAATAAAATTACTGAAATTGGGCCAAAGATGGTGAATGGCCTGCCTCGCATCCATAATGCTGATGCTAGAAATGAGATTACTAATCCTTGAGCTAAGGTTACCACCATAGCAAACCATGTCCAAGGTAAACTGGAGTATTCTAGTGGAGTTGTTATACCAAATAATGTATCCAAACCTTTACCCAGACCCATGCCTATGATAATGGGCGATAAAATCAACATAACATAGAAAACTAGGTCTTTGACAAAATAAGCAAAATGAGCCATTGAATTAGGCAGTGGCTGTAAAGCAGGCGATGCTAATAAGTGATTCTTTGAGGCTGTCCTTCTGATTAAAGCATCTCTACCCATAAAAGCAAATGTCCCCATTCCAAGGCTGAACATCAACAATGGCAGATGAAGTCCAAATCGTAGCTCCTGCCAGGTAAAACTGTTAACACTAGTCTCAGTAGTCTGTGCGGCAGAATCACCGACTAAAAATTGCAAACCAATAGTGGAAACCATAGTAACTAGAGCAAGCAATAACGGGAATAGGACCATTTGTCTAGCCTTAGCAAATTCTACATTTTTACGGAACTCTTCCTTGTACATCACTTTGAATGTGGCCAAAAAAGCTGACACGCCTCTAAGCGGAGTTAGTAACCGTTGCCCGGCAGAGGTAGTCCCCAAATTCCCCTCTGAAAAATCGTCACCTCTTGCATCACTCCAATTTGTTGAAGAAATTGATGCGCCTGACATTATTATTCCTCTTCAGATTCATTGTCAGTTGCTAGGTTTTCAACATCACCAATTGAGCGACCCACTAGTCGGATAAAGACATCTTCAAGGGTTTCTTCGACATTTTGTTTCAGCCCCCTAACAGTACCTGCAGCCAAAACCTTCCCATCATTAATTATCGCCATTCTATTGCACATTCGCTCCGCCATTTCAAGTACGTGCGAGCACAAAAATATAGTTCCGCCTTGTTTCACATGAGACAATAACCACTCACGGCATTTACGCTGATAAATAGGGTCCAAATTGGCAAATGGCTCATCTAAGAATAGCAATTTTGGTTTGTGGATAAAGGCAGATGCTAGCATGACTTTTTGACGCTGTCCTTTGGATAAATCTTTACACATAGTGTTACGCTTGTCTTCAAGCCCAAACCACTCCATCCAATATTCTACCTTTTCATCTACCTCATCGAGATCTCGAAGTTTAGCGACGAACTGCAAAAATTCTACTGGTGTAAGATAGGAGGGGGGTGATTCTGATTCGGGAACAATACCAATATTCGCTTTCACCTTTTGTGGGCTTTTAATCGCATTAATGCCTAGCACCTCGATTTTACCTTTACTCGGCTTCAATTGACCTGTTAGCAATTTTATGAAAGTCGACTTTCCTGCACCATTGGGCCCAAAAACACCAAAAAATTCCCCCGAGTGAACTTCTACATTCAATGGATGAAGAGCGATAAAGTCACCATATTTCTTGGCCATGTCTACGGCTTTTACCAACGGAGCGGTTTCACTCATATTCGCTGGAGAATGTTCTATTCTATGTAATATTGGATTAAACCATAATCGAATAAATCTTGAAGGTGATTGCCTTGGCAAGGTTATGGACGCCCCTATATCCGATGTTTTATCAATTGAAAAGGTAGCAGTAAATGACGAAGAAATTAACGGATTTATCGCATTGGCAACCATAAATCGACCAAATAAATTGAACGCACTAAACTCTGAAGTGATGGAGGCGCTGAAAAAATTCTGCACCTGGGCTGAAACAGATAGCCAAGTGAGATGTATTGTAATCACTGGAGCAAAACCACTGGCTCCCGTTGAGGGTAAGCGACCTAAACCAAATGCATTTGTTGCAGGCGCAGATATTTCTGAGTTTGTTGATATGGACAGTAAGGCTGCCAAAATAAAATTTACCGACAATGCGGTTGAAGCATTATGGAATTTGACCAAACCAACCATTGCTATGATTGACGGATTTGCCTTAGGTGGTGGCAGCGAAATAGCATGTTCATGTGACATTAGAATCGCCTCAAAGCGTTCTAAATTTGGCACTCCCGAGATAAATTTAGGATTAATTCCAGGATATGGAGCAACCCAGCGGCTCAGTAAATTGATTGGCTATGGAAAAACTTTGGAATTGATTCTTACTGGAGAAATGATTGATGCTGAACAAGCAGAAAAGATTGGACTGGTTAACCAAGTATGTGCTAACGAAGAATTGTATGATATTACGATGAATATGGCCAATATTATTGCCAGTAAATCGGTATTCATTGCTAGAGCGGCGAAAAGAACAATCAGAGCTTCGCTAAACCATACGCTAGATGAAGGTATAGCAATAGAAGCGGAAGAATTTGCCAAGTTATTTGATAGCGATGATAAGGTCGAAGGTGTCAACGCTTTCATGGCAAGAACCAAGGCAAACTGGCGTGATAGTTGATTCAAAATCCAATTACTAAATGCCAAGCAATGGAAAATACTGCCACATCACACATTGCGTGAGCAAGCCATGGAACCCAAATACTTCTACTCGTCATATACAGCCAAGAAAAAATTATTCCGCCGATGAATAAACCAAGAGAACACAAGAAGTTGCCTAATGGACTAATAAAATACGATAGGGCAATAGTGTGATGAATAGTAAAAATTAGCGCAGAGATGATAATAGGCAACCAATAACCGCCAATAATTTGTTCTAATTTGGTTGTCAAGAACCACCTGAAAAGATATTCTTCAAGGACTGAATTAACAAATATCCAATAAATTACTGCGATAAAAAAAATCTTTTTGTTGGTTAATCCCACAGGCTCTAGAATCGATTTAAGATCGTCTGAACTCAAAAGTTTGTCACCAAGGAGAAAATAAGCAGCATATATTATTACACACATCAAAAAACCCAGCAGGGCAGATATTTTCCAACCACCTAAATTAGCAGTTGAATATGAAACGGGTTGCTTCTCTACAACTAAATGCCAAAATGCCGGTAGCCCAAACATCCAAACTTTGGTGACAAAAAATACGATTATTGCTAACAATCCCGCTTGATAAACAAACCCTGTTACTACAGAAATTGTCGGTGCTATTGCGGCAAGGGTAAATCCAAGGAGGGCCAATTTTAGGTTATTATCAACGACCCTTGAATGGCTTTCAACCATTATCTCAATCCTCATCCATTTGCAATTTTAGTGCTGCTAAGGCATCACTAGCATTGGGGTTAGGTAACGGCGGCAGGGGCATGGAACCGTCTGGTAATGGAGGCAGAGGCATTCCAGCAAGTCCTGGTAATTCAGGTAGTTTTACTTTCTTTTCTACCTCCTCAAACCCAGAATCTAATGGTGTTCTCAATTTCAAAATACTGGTTTCATCCAATCTAATAAATGTCGCACCATAGACATGACCAGCCAGTGGTTTGAGAGGTTCTTCCAAGATCTTTTGTCCGTGGTCTGGGTTTTGTAACACTCCAACGAGGTCCTCACCCTCATTGTGTTGTTCCCACATCTTCACGGTAGATGCGCGGATTTCAGCGAGTTGATTTCTTCTTCGCTTTTCGATACGTTCTCTAATCACTTGGTGCTGTACACGACGGTTTGACACTGTCAGTTCGATATCAGCATCTTCAACTGACTCTGGGCTAACTTCGACGACATACTCGTCTGCTTGGTGTACATTCTCTACAGAGACTTGAACTTCATCGAGTTCTTCACCATCTTGCTGAGCCACCTCTACTTCAACCTCTGCTGCTTTTATCTTGGCTAACTTTCGTTCTTTCAACGAAACTCCGTCCAAACTCTCTTCTTGTTTGACAGGCTGTGGTATGTCAGATTCAATTGATTCCTCATCATCTAAATCCTCGCTTGATTCTTGAACGTCACTATTATGCTGGGCCATTAAAGTTTGATTTTGTGCACCGTCAGGTCTGCCTCCAATGAGCACCCAAGAGCTAGCCGAGGCGAAAGTAAGACCAATCAATATCCATTTACCATCGTCTGATAAACTTGAGGCTGATGTTAGATAAAACAAACCTGCACTGAGGGCAACAAGACCGCACATTGTCCGTAGAAATCCCATGTCCCTCGTCCCATTCCAATCACTTCTAATTTATGATGCTGATGGCAATTGGTTGAATAAGTCGATTAAAGCCTTGGTTCTGTGACTAAACTTTTGTTTTATTTCAGAGCCAACTCCGCCGAAGGTTTTGCCGTGGGTGCTAAATTCTCCATAATCTCCTGGAGTTAACGGGTTTGATTCGGCGTCTAAGTCATAAGGAATAAAAATTGGATCGTAACCAAATCCATTACCTTCCATGGCTTCTAATGAGATATGGCCAGGACAAATTCCCTCACCAAGAATAATTTCCCCATTTTTCCACAATGCGGCAACTGCCTTGAAGTGGGCTGAGCGTAAATTAGCTGATGAGACGGGGTCAGCTGAATTCAGGTGAGAAAGTAACCTTAGTATTCCAGCATTACCGATAGTTGAATGAACAAAGGATGAGTAAACTCCCGGAAAACCATGAAGAGCATCAACAAATAATCCTGCATCTTCGACAAGTATCATGTCCCCGTCGTTAAAATCATCTGGAATTACGTTTAATGCTTGATTAATTTTAGATTTTGCAACGGTAATTAAATCATCAGCCTGTGGTTCATAAATCAACTCTGAATCAACGATCAATTGCTTCACAGAGTAACCTATTTGACTCAAATGACGTTCAGCCTCCACTAACTTACCTTGATTACCTGTCAAGAACCAAACCACATTGCTCATAGTAAGGGCACCACCATCGAGTTATCATGTCTATCGGTTAAACACCAAATTTGGGTTGATATCTGCGGATAATTTAACATCACAACGATGTTGGAAAAATCATGCTTCAACATATTGCGATTGTTTCTCTAGGTGGTGCTATCGGAGCAACCTTGCGTTTTGCCGTGGGACAGTTGCTTGATTCTACAGACTTTCCGTGGTCGACATTTATTGTTAATGCACTCGGTTCAGTATTACTTGGAGCGATTACAGTCTATGCCATAAACCGAGGTTCATCAGAGGAATTAATGTTATTTTTTAGCACCGGATTGCTTGGAGCATTCACCACAATGTCAACATTTTCAGTAGAGACCATGAAATTGATTAAAACCGACGAACATTTTACCGCTCTTGCATACATCATGCTGACTTTTTCAGTCTGCATAATTGGAGCATTTCTAGGATGGGAACTTGGCGAAAGATTGGAAAATATCTAAAATCACTACATTAGTTTATTAATGCTGAATCATAGCAATAACAGTGTACGGAAGCGCAAAAAAGTTTAGTGCACCCTAAAGAGTTGAGACAATGAGTGACATGATAGATAAGATGAATATCGCCCTAAGTTGGGAATTAAGAGCCAGTAACATGTATGCGCATTATGCGGCAAACATCAAAGGAATACACAGATTACAATTGTCTCCGATGTTTAACACAGAAATGACTGAATCTATCCAACACGCAGATATCGTCAGAAAGGCAATCGTACAGCTTGGCGGCATACCGGTGACAGAAAGAAACCCACACCCAATTACTCACACTAATGACTACTTGGAAATGTTAAATTATTCACTGGAAACCGAAATAAAAGCTGCAGAAGTTTATGCGGAACTAATTGAGTTAATCGAAGACAGTGCAGAAGAAGACCTTCGAGATGCCATTGAACAAATTTATCTTTCCGAACTAAGAAGCGTCGAAGAAATGCGTTTGTTAGTAGGTTGAATCATCCGTGATATCTAACTCTTGAACGTACATCATCTAAACGCTTCAACACTTCTGTTGCTGTTGGCGGTGTACCTCCTGAAAGTTCCTGTAACGGCCCTTGAATGCCATCATATTGTAAATATCCATCAATAAAATTATCCATTCCATTGACAATATTTGGATGAGATGCACCTAGTATTTCATCCATGACGTGTAAGTCAATACCAAACCTTTCAACTTCATATTCCACTGCAGATAGACCGAAATCGATTAGATAGGCATTTGCTTTTTCGTCAATCAAAATATTATTTGTCGATAAATCGCCATGAGTTATTGCCATTCTGTGCAGCATTCTAACTGCTTTCCCTGAGTTTTCTAGGGCTGATTTGACAAAGTCTGGTTCCGAAACTTCATCTCTTAGCACCTCGATTAGAGGCCTTCCTTGCATTTTTTCCATTATTATTCGGCCATTATCCAAGTCTACATCCCATACTGCTGGTACTGGCATCCCAGTACTATGAATCCTGATTAAAATACGAACCTCGCTCAGCATTCTTCGATAGCCCAATCGGCGTTCAATATCTGGGTGGCGCCAAGCCCTATTGCGGCGCATCTTCTTGATTGCCGGCCGGCCCATCCAAGTACCGGACCATACTTCGGCCTCTGCCCCAAGGTGTAAGCGAGACTCTGGTTGGAAGACCATGAGTCCCCCTTAATGCTCTCACTTATGTACATCACGCACTCACAATTATTGAAAAAGGGATAACTGTTGGGCTACATGAAGCATATGACGATTACTCTGCCAATGTGCTCCATTGATTTCATGGACACCTCTCTCTCCCCTGAGGAGCAAGCAATTGCCGAGAGGATTACTGAACTAAGGAATCAACTTGGTTCTGACCTGATGATTTTAGGCCATCATTACCAAAGAGATAGCATAGTTATGCACGCTGATTTTATCGGTGATTCGTTTATGCTAAGTCAAAAAGCCGCGGACTCAACTGCGAAATACATTGTCTTTTGTGGAGTACATTTCATGGCTGAATCGGCAGACATATTGACAAATGAACAACAACATGTAGTGCTTCCAAATCTAAGGGCAGGATGTTCAATGGCAGACATGGCAACACTAGTAGATGTTGAAGAAGCATGGGCCGAGATTCTAGCTGAAACAAAACTCAGCGATCCCATCGATAGAACTTCTCCCGGAGATATTCCTGATGATGGAAAATCATATCTCATTCCAGTAACCTACATGAACAGCAGCGCTGACTTGAAAGATTTCGTGGGGCGTCATGGGGGAATAGTTTGCACCTCATCTAACGCAACTGGAATACTAAATTGGGCATTTGATCGTGCTGGTCCAAATGGAACGGTGTTATTTTTCCCGGACCAACACCTCGGCCGTAACACAGGAATAAAGATGGGCATAAGTGAACAACAAATGCCAACATGGATACCAAAAATCGGTGCTGATTCAAACCTTAGTGGTGCTAAAATTATCTTATGGCATGGCTTTTGTTCAGTACACAAAAGATTCACCGTTGAACAAGTCAGTGAGTTTCGCCAACGATACCCAGATGGCTTAGTCGTAGTTCATCCAGAATGCCCCAAAGAGACTGTCGAAGTTAGCGATGCAAATGGTTCTACACAATTCATCAAGAATTATGTTGAACAACAACCTGCAGGGGCAAAAATTGCTATTGGCACTGAAATAAATATGGTTGCTAGATTAGCAGAAGCTCATCCAGATAAAATTGTTGAGTGCCTTGATGACAAGGTCTGTCCTTGTTCGACAATGTACATGATTCATCCTGCTTACCTAATGGATGTGCTAGAACGAATTGTCGATGGCGAAATACCAAACCAAATTAGTGTTTCAAAGTCTGTCGAAGAAGGGTCGTTACTAGCGCTTGAGAGAATGCTAAGTATCAAGGAGTAAACTATTCCTCTTCCGATTGGAATTTACTAGTTCTTACTTCTGACTGCCTTTGGTTAATATAAACAAAAATGAGCATGATGCCAATTACTGAACCAGATTGTAATATTATATTCGAATAAGATTTTAACTCAGGCTCCCAACTATGTACTTGGATAATTACCCCATCATTAGACTCTTCAAAGTATACCAAATGGTCTTCCAAAACTATTGGGCCCCACTGATCAACCTCATCTGCGGTAAGTACATGGGTAAAATTCTCAGCAATATCCATGTAGAATATTTCGCCATCAAAGTATTCTTCAATTGGGCTTGATGGATTCAAGTGATCTTTCATCGCCCACGCAACAATACCGTCGCGAATCGATGGGTCATATGACGAATATTTACCGTCACCAAGCAGGCGATAATCATTAGACTCTCTATCAACTAAAACAATTCTATCAACTGATGAAACATTCACGCTTACCAGTAAGTGCGATTTATCGAATACGATGTTGGTAATTGTGGCGTTCGGGATATCAACAGGTGTATCCCAATCGGCTAAAACTTGCTCAACCTCTGCTTCGGCTGAAGCATTAATCTGGTAGGACAAGGCGCCTGTTAACTCTATGTTGCTCATGAATACTTTTTCAGGATGGTTGTCTGAAAGATAAGCAAAGTCATTACCTTGGCACTTTACATAAGAGATATTTTCGACATCTATTGAAAGGTCAATTAGTTCACCATCGAGGTTTTCTGCAGACAATGCACCACCTTCTAAGGTGAGTAACACATAATATTCTCCTAAATCACACATCTCTATCTGTTCAATACCATTAATTGACTTTTGATAGTATATCTCCTGTGGCAGACTTACATCAATTACATACAATTCAGTATCATTAGCCATCACTAATTTATCACCAGATATATGATATATTGATTCAACAGATAAATCTGGTTGAATTACTTCAATGCCATCTTCATCTAGTTCTGATAAGTCATATAATTTCAGAACAGCGCCAAATTCAGAAGTGTTGTCCAATGTCGCTAGCCATCCATCTGCTCCACTAGCCCCTTCAGGAGCCTCAACACCCTTGGCTGAAAGTGACTGGTGCGTTAAGTCCCAAGTAATAACTGAGGCGACAATAACTATCAAAACTACTGCCATGATACCGGTTTCTCTGGAAGTGGGCTTCAAGAATAATTTAGCGGATTTGGCAACCTTTTGAGAAACTATTTTGTACGCTTTTTTAGGATTGGTAAGAACTGTGACAAGGCGAGAATTGATTGTTCTCTCATCCAATATGCTCCATACCGGCTTTGCGGTTTTATCCGCTAGATTAACCGCAATTGAGGCTATAATCATCCCGCCTGCAATATCCAAAATCCAGTGTATTCCCAAATAAATGATGGTAAAGGCAGTCAACAGAACATAAGCAAATACAATCTTGCGATATAATTCCCATCGATTATCATGGTCAAAACGCTTCATGCATAGCCATACTGCGTATGGAATGCCGATGTGTAACGACGGCATGCAGTTAGTAAATGGGTCTATTCTCCTAAACCAATCCGCTATCTCAGGATTCAATGAATACGCTAACGTCTTCATTTCGGGTATGTAAGAACCGGTTACTCGGACATTAAAGAACAAGTAAAATGGAATCGCTAAGATGTAGACCCAGGCAATAGTTAGAGTAATTCTATCAGCCATCCAACGGTCATCAAAGTAAGCGAAGTAGAATACTGAAACGTAACAAATGAACATAAATCCTGCAACGTAAAAATGCGTCAGAGTTATTGTTAGCCATTCGGCTTCAAAATATTGTTGCACGTGTAAAACTAGATTACCTTCTATGGCATATATCCAAGGCGTCATATCTAGTCCTGTTGAGGCCATTAAAAGCCTATCAACCTGATCTAGGCCGTCCTTAGCGTTATAGATCATGAACAGTATCAAAATATGAATCCAATATCTACGGAAAAAGTCAACGAATGTGGATAGTTTTAATTCCATCCATTTGGGTTTGAACACTGGTAGTAATAGCACACCCAGAGCTAATGCACTAATCATCCAAGTGAGGTAAACTCCCTGCATAATAGGTTCCTTCCAATTTACCGGTCGCCCAACTATACATCAAACCCTCGCCGTTTTATGGCCAGTTAAGTCATTTAGTGGCTTTACCATGCTCCGTGCACATATGGCTTACCGTTATCTGGATCTTGATTATTAGCCAAAGCCCATATCCGCTCAAAGCGATAAATACCACTTGAGCATCCGTTTTTCCAATCAAAAGCCAGAGCATATTTCCCAACAGTACGCACTTGAGGTTTCTCAGGCGCCATTGCTTCTATTTGTCTCCTTAGGGTTTTACTATTGTCATCATCATTGCGCAGCGGTGCACATTTTGCACATGGACAAGCGTGCTTCAAATCATCATAAGTTACCGTAAATTCACCGCCATCAGAATAAGTTAACTGCATATCAGTATCACGTCTTTCTAGACGTGTTAAATCGGGAATGTCTGCCATTATCCCACCTTAGATAATTTCCAGTCCCTGGCTCTCTGATGCCCCGATTTGAGATTTTATTGCTTCAACTACCTTGGCAAATGCAATGGCTGAAGCCCCTTCGGGTTCGCTAACAATGCGATGTACTCCATCATCTCCGCCTCTTACAAAACCGGGATCAAAAGGTAATGCACCCAAGAATGGTACACCAAATTCTTCGGCTGTTGACTTACCGCCACCTTGTTTGAATATATCCAATGTAACATTGAAATTACCATCCGAATCTGCAGTAGTTTTGTGCTTTTTACCGCCGGGGCCAGCGATTTCAATTTCCGTACTAGGTTGTGCTTTACCAGATATTGTATAGCCACTCATGTTTTCAACAACGCCCAAAACTGGAACTTTCAATGATTCAGAGAAGGTAA
>CAXGZX010000009.1:0-33082 GCA_964014545.1 uncultured Candidatus Poseidoniales archaeon
TCATGTCTTCAGATATTGGACATCAAAACCAAGAACATATTGCAGGAGAACCTGCAGGTAGTCAAACAAAACCAGTCCCACCACTCAATGCCAATCATACGACATCACAAACAGCGGTAAAAACACCTAATAAAAAGCGTCGAAAAGTGCTGCAGGTAATCCAAATTTTCAGTATAATTATCGCATTGGTATTATCAGCCTATTCCGTCAGCATAATTTGGTCATTACCAGACCAAGCAGGACAATCAGGAGCAGATGCTAATGAGGTATTAGTTAGAACTGAAGGACGTAATGCTGACCATCTATGTGAGGCAGGAGGTGCTGACATTTTCATCGGCAATGACCTCAACTCCAACGGTATTTTAGAAGAAAATGAAGTTACGTCAACAACCAGGTTGTGCCATGGGAAAACTGGATTATCAGGACCGCAAGGTGCTACGGGTCCCAATGGTGGCAGTGGAATAGCGAGTTTAGTCAATACTTCGGCAATCAATTATGGTAATGAGACCTGCTTTTATGGTGGATTATTGATTGAATCCGGATTAGATCTCAACAATAGTGGCACCCTTGAGGACAGCGAGGTAATTAGTCAGGACTTTGTCTGCAATGGCGCAATTGGTAGTAATGGAATAAACGGTAATGAGGGATATTCTGCCTTAGTGGAACAAGTACAGCCACCGCAATACCTCTGCTCATCTGGATTCATTATCAATTTCGGCATCGATAATGGCTACGGTTTGGGAATTGCTGAGGACGGAATAATGCACGCAGATGAAGTCGTTGATTCGTTGAAAGTTTGTCAAAGCCCACTCAACCATGGACCAATCTCGGATATGTTTGTGGGTGTTTCAGATGGATATTCTAGTCAATGTGCTGAGTTTGCATGGTCTGATTCACACAATAAGATAATCACTTCAGGCAGCGATAGTACCAGTGGTTGTGAATTGTGGGTCTCCTCAGGAGTAACCTCTTCAACTGAGCAACTTATTGACATAAACACTGGAGTTGGCGATTCAAATCCAGGATTATATCTTGGCTTTAATCAGCTATTTTCCAACGGTCAAGAACTGTGGTTATTTGATGCTAATAGTGGCAGTAATGGTCGTGAATTATGGGTTAGCAATCTTAGTAATACTGGCACCTATCAATTAACTGGCTACAGTGGAGACGCGATAAATTCAGATTCAATAGCAGCCTTATGGATGAATGGTTTGGTATTTTCTGATTCTTCAAATTCATTCATGTGGACTGATGGCGTCAACACAACTGAATTATTTAATGCCCCATTTATTGACCAGCAACAACAGTTGATGTTAGATGCAATTACTGCTGACATCTCTGCTCACACCACCTCATCAATGGTTGCTGATTCAACTGGATTATGGTTTAGTGCAATAAGCAATGACATCGGATTTGAAATGTTCCACCTTAGTAATCAAGGCGATTTAACGACTTGGAATCTTAATGAGTTTGAAGACAGTATGCCTGATTCAGTCTTATCCATGACCGATAGCGCCGTTGTTATTGCCGATAACGGCATTGATGGTCGTCAATTAGTCAGGCTAGAACTTAATGGAACTCATCAATGGTTAACCAGTTTGACTTTACAGAGCAACGGCAACCCTACAACTAGCGTTGGCGAGGGATTGGGGCTTAATTTGCTTAATAACAAAATCATCTTTGATGCTCAAACCAGTGCAGTTGACCCTACCGTTTGGAGTTATGATTTAGCAACCTCGAGTGCTACAGAACTGTCCAGTTTGGTTATTGCTCCAGGCCTTAGGACTCAGCCTGTACAACTAAACGGGAAATTATGGTTTGATTGTATAACCGGCACAACTGCTGGCGAATTATGCACCAGTGACGGCACCCAAGCAGGGACCAAAATGATACACGAATTCCAGCCGGGAATGGCTTCATCAGAGATTCGTGCTATGGTTAGCCATGGTCAGCATTTGATGATCATAGTCAACGGGGAAGTTGACTCAATTGATACCGGCCACAGTTTGTGGAGTTTTGACACTAATTCATTGACAGCAGAATTAGCTTATGACCCATGGATTGGTACTGGCAATAATTCTAATGCTGGGGTTTACGGCCAATTGGTTGCAACTAGTGAATTAGTTATCTTTGTCGCTGATGATGGCCAGACTGGTCACGAATTGCACACCTATAGCCCGTTAATGTTAGGTGATGAATGGTTGATTTGGTGAATTACTCTTTCTCAATACAATATTTGCAAGATTGAGCAATGACATAATCACCAGTTATCTGATCTTCCACCAGTAGTGGTTCACGACAAGCAAAACATTGCACTACATCGGTTTCTTTCAATTCTGCATTTAGGGCAACTCGGCGGTCAAAGACAAAACAATCACCATCCCAATAGTCGCCACCGACTTCTTCAAAATATCCAAGTACACCTCCTTTGAGTTGTTTAACATTCGAGAAGCCAGCATCCATCATTACAGCACTGGCCTTTTCGCAGCGTATACCACCAGTACAAAACATAACCACTGGCTTATCTTTCAAATCATCAGACATCTCATCAACTGCACGGGGAAAATCACGAAATGTCTTGATGTTAAGTTCGGTAGCCATCTGGAAAGTACCAATCCTAATTTCGTAATCATTACGAGTGTCTAGCACTAAGATATCTTCACCATCATCTAATAGTTTCTTGAAGTCAGTTGGAGTAATTTCTTCACCGGTCCTATCAGCTGGTTTGATGTGGTCAAGGCCAATTGAGATAATTTCATTTTTCAGCCTGACATTCATACGGCGGAACGGTTGATAATCCGAGTAAGAAATCTTTAGTGGAATATTATGAAATCTAGCATCTTCTTCGATAAAGGCGAGGTAGTCATTGACTGATTCTTGAGTTCCGGACAAAAAGAAATTGATTCCTTCATTGGCGATCAAAATTGTCCCTTTTAGGCTTAATTTATTACATATATCACGGAATGGTTGGCGTAATTCATCACGGTCAGGTATATCGACGAAACGATAACCTGCTATGTTGACAAACGAGCCGCTCATGTTTGGTCGTGATGGATTGGATTTTTATGACCATCGAAGTCAATCACGCCAATCATGCCTAGATGCTAATGGTCTTCTCCAACCCTGACCAAATGCTTTGCTGGTAACTCTTGGTGCTGGCGACATTTGCCATCGCTTGTGTTCATTACGTTCCAATCTTGATAATACATCAAGTACCACCTCACGAGTAAAACCTGCTTGCACTATGTCATCAGCATCCATGGTATGTTCGATGTGGAGGCGGAGAATTTCGTCTAAGGTTTGGTATGGTGGTAATGAATCTTCATCCTTTTGATTTGGTGCTAATTCAGCCGAAGGTGGTTTACTCATTGTTGAGGAATTAATCGGTGGTTGCCCGCCTGATTGTGATGCTCTTGAGTTAAACACCTCTGCCAGCGCATAGACTTGCATCTTGTACAAATCTCCAAGTGGGGTATAGCCTCCAGCCATATCGCCATAAAGTGTACAATAACCTTGAGCTAACTCTGACTTATTGCCGGTTGCAACCGCCATTCTGCCTTCTGCATTAGCATGAGCCATGACAATAATACCGCGCAGTCTTGATTGGATATTTTCACTAGCAACAGGGCTCCCATTTGACAGAACTGAACCAATTTGAGTCTCTAAAGTCGAATGCATCTCATCAATTGATTCAATTTTAAACTGCATACCTAGTGCTTCTGCAGTGTATCTGGCATCATCAAGCGAATGTTGTGATGAATATCTGCTGGGCATAGCAATTCCAAGGACATTTTTCGCACCCACCGCAGCACAAGCCACGCAAGCGGCAACGGCAGAATCGATACCACCAGACAGACCTAGAACGATTGACTTGATACCTGATTTACGACAATAATCAGCCAGACCAGTAATCACTGCATCGGTAATGTCTTCAATTAATTCAGCAGATTCTTCATGCCCGTTGGAACTACTTGGTATTATTTTCAACTGGTCATTACCAATTGACAGGGCATCTTCGTCATCCATGCCAATCCATCGACAGTTTTCTGGCTGGTCTAAATCAACCATCAATACTCCTTCTTGCCACGATGGTGCCACAACAACCATTCCGTTTGGCCAGGCGACAAGTGAGCAACCATCAAACAATAAATCGTCATTGCCGCCTACTTGATTGGCTAGTAAAAATGGATGCTGTAGTGTCGAAGCAGCAGTTCGGCAAACCTTGATTCGCGAACCTACTTTGTCGGCATGATACGGGGATGCTGAGAGGTTGACAGTAGCATCAAGTGTTACTCCTTGACGCCCCCACTCGGCTAGATTTTGTATTGGATCTTGCCCATATGATGAAGGAGTTAATCCGGCAATTTGCCAAGCATCCTCACAAATCGTTACGCCAAGGTCCATACCGCCAATCGCTCGACAAATCCCTGAACGGTTAGAAGGATGAAAGTAACGTGTTTCATCAAAAACATCGTAGGATGGTAATAATTGCTTTTTAGCGACAATTCGATTGGTGTTTTCACCATTTGGTTGAGCATGAAGTAAACCAGAACGGACAACGCCATTAGCAGGTAGACTGCGGCTGTCTTCGGTTGGCACTGGAGTGCCGACTAATACTGGAATTTCAACATCTAGTGATGTAGCTTTGTCAAAGGACATATTGATGAAGTCTGGTTGTAATAACAAATCTCTTGGAGGATATCCACTGATTGCTAATTCTGTACTGACTGCCATTGCAGCCCCATGTTCCTTGGCAATACTTGCTAAGCGCTCAATACGAGAAGCATTACCAGTTAGATTACCCACTGTAGAGTCTACTTGTAGTAATCCGATAAATCTGGGCAAAGTTCTCACCGTGGTCAACTGAATTGGACAATGTCGCCATTTTCATCCTTGTACCACCACTCATTAGTATCTTTGTCATGGTACCACCAGTAGCCATCAGCACCCATTACCCAATCTGTTTCTGGTTCTGCTGCTGTTGTGGTTTCTGCGACTCCCAGTGCGGCGGCTGCTGCACCAAGTGAAGATGCAGGTTGAATTTCTTGATTATTCTTGGATGGCTGGGCAGAATAATCATCTGCATCATCTTCTTCATAGTCATCATATTCATCATCTTCCATTTCTGAAGAGTATTCGTCCCAATCATATTCTGAACGTGCACCCTTGCCTCTAGTTGCTTTGCGCGCCCACAGCAATCCTGTGGCAATGATAGAGACAAAAATAAGCGTTACAATTGAACCGATAACTGGATTGACATCGCCAAATAGATTCTCGACGAATCCTTGGTCTCTAGCAGGCCTTACGTCTACTGTTGGGCCTTTAGAAGTTTGACCGTTGTCTAGTTCTACCTCAATCCACTGAATACCTTGTGAAGTTGGAGCCCAATCAACGGTTATCAGACCTTTTCCTTCAGCAGGAATATCAATACTTGGACGTTGTATAACATCTCTCGTACCGTTTAATTTGACGACATATACAGTTGCATCGACTGTCCCATCTAGTGAACCAGTGTTATCAACCAATGCTTGAACTGAAGTTGATTGACCAACTTCAATGATTAATCTGGTATATGATACGTCTAGTGGTCCGATACTAAATTCCGGCCTTAGCCATTCTAAGTCCCACTGAGCGATTTCTCCACCTGGAGGCGCTCCATTCATGCCTTGAACAGAGTTGTCGGCAAGGTCTCTTCCATTGACCTTGATGAATAAAATTAGTCGGTTTTGAATCATTGTATCGGTGATACCTGACAAGTCAATCTCTGCATAGACCTCTAGTTGTGTTCCTGAAATATCAGTCCCTTCAAGAGTCATCGGCTCGAAACCTGTGGTTAGTCTATCTCCAGTGATGGCATCCTCAACCCACCATTCAAGTTGTAATGATTCTAGGTCTAAGCCACCTTCTTCATCGATCGCTACTCTCACCTCATATACATCAGTATCAAGAATTGTGTTAGGTCTAGGGTTGATTATCTCCACTGGATTTGGCCCTGTTCCATCAACTAATATCCATCTATTATCAGATTCATCAGTTACATCATCACCTTGACCAGAGTAGCAATCTACACCCCATGTCAACGCCTTCTTGCCTGAGCTTTCCGATGCAGTTACCACTGCAGTCCATGCACCATCAAGAGCAGTTACTGGATAAGAAACACCATCAAACATTACAGTAACTGGACAATCAAAATCCGGGCGTGTATTGGTTTCACTGAATAAAACATCTCCTGAGACTTCAAATGAACTGCTAGGCGCAATTCTTGCCCCATCTTCAACTACTGTCCCTTGATTGATAAACAATTGAATTGTTTCATCTGGGATGTACATATCGCCAGAGGACCGCCACCTAAGTGTCGGGAATGCTTGTTGGTCTGTATTACCAGCCCTATCCATAACGATTAATTTCGGCTCACGCTTGGTATCACCCAAATCTGGAATAGTCCACAACAAATGGAATTTGACATTCAATGCCAAATCGATTTCATACGGACCAGCAGGCCCGTTTTGACCAATCATATCGCAATCATCGATTACCAAGTGGGGACTAGTTGTAGTACAATTACCGGTAATGAAATTCCAAGAAATCGGTAGTGGATCGCTGTTTTGTTGAGATGCCAATTGTACCTCGACAGTCGATAGGTCCGAACCACCATTTGGTTCAGACATCAGCACATCAAATTCATACTCAATCATTGGGTGCAGCCATGTTTGTCTGCCTCCATCCCATGAAAATGCGGCAGTTGGAATAGATGGTGGTCCATCTGCTTTCAGTTGATACATGAACAAATGGTCGCCTTCCTCACCAGTACCATTTTGCTCTAATGGATGACCTGCAGCATCATTACCAGTTAGGTAGACCGCTACTTTATCGCCAATTGCCCCTCCACTATCATCTAGCAAAATGGTATACTGCCCCACAAACGCAGTTAGGTCATTTGGCAGTAAGACGGAGGAAAAAGACGAATATTCATCTGAACTTGGTTGACCATTCATATCATAATCGTTTATCCATTCTCGCCAAACCATGGCTTCAATGTTGGAAGGCAGTAATGGTTGGTCGGTGATTTGCACTTGAATTGTTTGGGTTGATGATGGGACGCGGTGGTCGTATGCCGCTACGCTTGACCAGTAAACCGATGGGGAAACCGAATCGGCGAAGAATGACCGTTCAAATAATGCGTCTGCAGTTGTACCGCTACCGTCAAGGGGAACAACCTCAATCTTCCAGTCTAATACGCCGTTGGTAAATGGTACTACATCGGTAAAATTCCACGTGTCTTCATCAAGTACAGTAGTATTAGCAATTTCAGTTGAACCATGATATAGGCTGACTACTGCATCACCTGGAGCGAAGGAATCAATTCCTGTGAGACCTTCAAATCCTACATCAATCGAGATGTCAATCTCTTGCCCTGCAGGCAAATAGTATTCGTCTGAAGGTAATTCGCCAAGATCGGTGATAAAGGTTACCGATTTGATCTCTAAATCATTTTCTAAGGCCTTCGATGCTCCATTGAGGCTGCCCCATGAATGCGATGCAGGAATTGAAACAACACCGTTGCCAAGTACTAACCTAGTTGATGCGGTGACGTAACTTTCATCATCCCAGCCAGGCTCAATGCGGTATTTTACCGCCACATCAATCGCATCACCATTTTGAGTAAACTCTAACCAATCTGTTGGATGTAATTCAACATACTCGCTGTCTCCTTGACCAACAGGACTACCGCCGCCAGTTGGTATCAACCAAGTTGCATGATGATTGCTGCCAACTACATCGAGACGAACCAGTCCAGCAGTCGACGAGGTTACTTTGAATGAAGTATGCATTGTGTGCCATTGTTGGCTTGGAGTCAAAACATCGACTTCATCTTCCATATACGACGAAACTATTTCCACATCTGAAGAATAGTTTACGCCATCAAGTGTCACAAGCAGTCCACCCGCAGAATTGGAAATAAATGGAACCGGAATTTGGTGTTGTCCACCCACTGGCGAAAGTGTAGACCTTGCATCGTTTATGCCTAGTACCATTGGCGATTGTTGGTTTGAATCAATACTCATTGAAACCGAGTATGGTATGGACAAACCTGCCATTTTCATTCCACCAGAACCAGTCACTTCAAAATCGACTTCAACAAAATTTGCTCCTAAAAAGCCTACACTAGAGGCAGTAGAAGCGGCATAACTTAACGCATAAAGTTGAGATTCGTTTAATGTCACATAGGCACTGTCAACTGCATCATATGAATAATTGGCAATCAGTTGATTACCGACTCGAATATACAATCCTGTTAGAACACCTGTTTCAGCAAATACCCCAACTGAGAAGCTCTCTGCGCCATCTCGGGGCATCCAAGCCGTAGTTGATGCAGTTCCAGAAATTCCTGGGTTAACGGAGATTCTATCTTCGCCGTTTTCAAAGCGGTCTTGCCAACCCCATGAGCCAACTCGATTATCACTGCCACCCCATTCGGTAAATCCATCTTCATTGAAGTCTATAGCCGGCTGGGCGGGATGTTTTCCGCCAAGCAGAGTCCAAGATAACATCTTGCTGCTCCATTGGCTACTATTACTTCCATCATGAATAATTCTGAATTGGTAACGATAAATTGTGTCACCTAGTGATTCTGTGAAGGTTGTTGATGATACATTTGTCCAGTTACCAAACATATCGTATCTAATCTGTAACTGCCCGTCGATTATGTCTGAACTGCCAGAAATCACCTTAGTTGGTGATGATGGTATCATCCAAGGAGATGTGAGATTACAATCAATACTTGCCACAACGCCCTTGCTAAATGTCACTGATCCACCACGCATGCAGCCCTGATCCCAGTCTAAATCTGCCACGCCGCCTCTAAACGAAGTCATCATTTGACCGTCTCCGCTAATCGAATGCACATATGGGATTCCAGTACCGGTTGGAGAACCTCTGAATTCGAGTTTCACACGGACAAGTGGATACATTTCATAGTCGACCATGTTAAGCGGGATAGTCACATCATTGCTGCCATGAGCACCCATTATTTCGTTACCAGCATCATCTAAAATAGTCCAGTTCAAGAAAGCACCAGATGGAATGTCAAGGTCCAGATGAAGCGGTGCATATGTGCTTCTAGACACTGGTTGGGTTGCCCCAATACCCCAACCAATAGTTGGGCTGACCCAATGAGATTCAGGTGGTGAAGCTAAGTTAACGTCATCAACGAACCAAAAATCACAACATGTTGCTCCGCTACCACTACCGCTGATTTGGTTTATTCTAATTTGGCTGGTGGCGTGTAGAGCTGCTGCCGGCAAATTAGTACTCCACTGTTGTGGTGAGTGTGGCCCATATGGTGCTCCTGGCCAGGTATTTACTACTACCCAATTCCCATTGACATCTTTGTATTGTATTTGTAAATCCTCAGTCGAATCTGGCTCTTCACCGCAACCGGTACCGCCTTGAAGTACCCAGGCGGTAAGCGGCATACTTGGAGCTCCAGCCAAATTCACTACTGGTGAAGTTGCATAATGAGGAGCGTTATAGTTCGCTTGAGTTTTTATTGAACCGCCAGTGGTGCCATTGAATCCACATGAATTTGTCCAGTGGCCGACAAAGGTTGGATTTGAAACAGTCCAACCTTGTAGTCCAGAATTAAAATCCCAAAGCGTCCCTGCGGTTGATCCTGTTAAAGAACCGATTTCTACTACTGTACCGTTCATAGTTGAATCTGGAACATCCCAAGCCAATTCACCTTCCCAAGTAAATCCGTAATGGGTTTGCATGGCTGACGGCTCGATAGTTAATTGTAAATCTGTGATTGGGGCATCACTTGGTACATCTACTGTGAAGGCATTATTAGCAATATCATCACCGAGTAGACCAAGAAATTCTGCGCTGCCTGTGCTTGAATGACTAATTGTTTTAGATTCTTTTAGAACCTCTACGTCTGCCGAATTTACTGACAAATTGCCGGTCATTTGTAATGGCCCCATTATAGCCATCAAAATCGCCAAAAAGAGTGCACTGCGCCACGTGGTCACTGCGGACATGCACTACCGTAGACCTGTAAGGACTTCAAACATACCCTTGCAAATAAAATCAACTACCAATAAAACACCAATACCGACGTTAATTTCCAAAACATGTTTGGTTCTAAGGGAGAGGTTCAAGAGAAAAACCGATTTCGCAACATCATGGCTAAGCCAAAACCCGCCGGCGAACTAGACGCAGTTTCTCTTGAAACCGCTTTACTGAATACATGGAGTGAAGAAAATGCATTCCAGAATTCAATAGATTCCCGAAGAGATGGCGCCCCCTTCATTTTCTTGGAAGGTCCACCAACGGCAAATGGCAAACCTGGTATCCACCATGTTGTCGCTAGAGCATACAAAGATCTAGTTTGCCGATGGAAGTCCATGGAAGGGTTCCTAGTCGAGCGAAAAGGTGGCTGGGATACTCACGGTTTGCCGGTTGAAATCGAAGTCCAAAAGCGCATGGATTTAATGTCTAACGAAGCTATTGAAGCCTACGGAATGGATAATTTTAACCAAGCCTGCCGAGAGTCTGTTTGGACATATGAAAGTGCATGGCGTGAGATGACTGAGCGTATGGCTTATTGGGTTGACTTGGACAACCCATACGTTACTTTGGACAATAATTATGTTGAATCATGCTGGTGGGCATTGAAGCAGATGTTTGACAAAGGGCTGCTTTATCGTGGTCACAAAGTTTTACCATATTGCCCCCAAACCGGCACCTCATATTCTAGCCACGAAGTGGCACTAGGGTACAAAGAAGTCGAGGAACCCTCAGTCTATGTAAAATTCAAACTCACCGATGATGACTCATCAATCCTAGCATGGACAACCACTCCTTGGACTCTCCCCGGTAATGTTGGTCTAGCAGTTGGACCTGATGTAACATATGTCAAAGTCAAGGTGTCAGAAGTGGCGGCAAATTGGTCTGGTGCTGGTGGTGCTGATGTTGGTGAAACCATGATTTTAGCCAAAGATTTGATGAAAGAAGTACTCAGGCACAATGTCGAGATTATTGAAGAGTTCCAAGGCAGTGACCTCATTGGACGGGCCTATGAACCACTATTCCCTGAAGCAGTCCCCCGTGGCGATTCAACTACTGCATGGACTGTTCTGTCAGCTGATTGGGTTACTACTACCGACGGTACTGGAGTAGTTCATACTGCGGTAATGTATGGTGAAGATGACTATAATTTAGGAATGGAAGTTGGATTGCCTGCATACCACACGGTTGGCATGGATGGAGCATTTGTAGCTGGAATCCACGAACAATTAGATGGGCGATACGTCAAAGAATGTGACCAGACAATTATTGAATTATTATCCAGCCCGCAAGGCAGTAATGGCAAAGGCCCCGATAGTGGCTTGCTATACCGTGAAAAGGCATATCTGCACGACTATCCACATTGTTGGAGAACCGATCATCCACTGCTTTACTACGCCATGGATTCATGGTTTGTTCGTATGACTGCAGTCAAAGAACAATTATTGAAATTTAATGATGATGTAGAATGGGCACCTGATTGGGTTGGCGAAGGGCGGTTTGGTGAATGGCTTAGAAATGTCAAGGACTGGGCAATTTCTCGTGAACGTTATTGGGGCACCCCCCTACCTGTATGGCGCAGCGAAGACGGACAAATGAAATGTGTCGGCTCAATTGAGGAATTACAGGCTGAAGTTGCCAAAGCAAAGGCTGCTGGCTATGACAATCCGGAATGCCCAAGCGATGTCGACTTGCACAGACCGATTGTCGATGGATTCACGCTAGTCAGTGATGATGGCAAACCAATGCACAGGGAACCATTTGTCATGGATTGTTGGTTTGATTCTGGTTGTGCACCTTTTGCTCAGTGGCACCACCCATTTGATGGTGGAGAGACATTTAACGCTTCTTTCCCGGTTGATTATATCTGTGAAGGTGTCGACCAAACTAGAGGCTGGTTTTACACCTTGCTGGCGGTTTCAACGACTGTTTTCGATTCGCCCGCCTACAAGCGCTGTCTATCTTTAGGACTAATTCTTGACGCTGAAGGTAAGAAGATGTCTAAGTCTCGTGGCAATATTGTCGACCCGTGGGATCACTTTAATCGAGAAGGCGCAGATGCAACTCGCTGGTACATGGTTACTGCAGGAGCACCTTGGAGTCCGCTCAAGTTTGACCCTAATGGAGTCCGAGAAACTTATGCTAAAATGTTCCTAACCCTGTGGAATATTTACAAATTCCACGCTGATTACGCCGCATTAGATGGTTTTGACCCCGAGGCCAACGGCGTTGATATCTCAAAGCGACCAGCTCTTGACCGGTGGATTTTGTCAAGACTTGCCTCTGTTGCTAAGAGCTATCATCATGATTTCACCACTTGGAATTTCCACAAGGCTTGCCGTGATCTAGAAGACTTCGTTGTTAATGATCTATCAAATTGGTATGTCAGGAGAAGCAGAAGAAGATTGTGGGATGAGGCAGCTAATGCGGACAAATTATCTTGTCAAAATACCCTGCATGAGGTTCTGACAACTGTCTGCAGATTAGTTGCACCGGTAAGCCCTTTCATGGTGGATGTAATTTATCGAAACCTTGCTGGCACAGGAGTTCACCAAGCCGCATGGCCTCTTGGGACACCAGGGAGCCTAGAAGGCGCAACTGCTGACAACTGGGACCAGGCTGCTGCTGAAGCAACAGCAACTCTACCACCACAAGATTTGAGTTTAGAAGAAGCCATGGCCTTGGTTAGAGAACTAGCAGAAACCGGCCGCCGTATTCGTATTGATGCAGGACGCAGGCAACGACTTCCTTGTGGCGATGGCTGGATTGTTTCTGGACCTGACCTTGCGCAATTTCATGAAATATTAGCCGAAGAGTTGAATGTCGAAAACATCTCTGTTGAAACTGACCTAGACCGCTTCCAACAAATCGAATTAGCCCCTAATTTCCGCGCCCTTGCCCCAAGAGCTCGAGGCGATGTCAATGCTATTGCAGGAGAAATCCGTAATGCAGCAGACCCGGTGGCAATGTATCAACAAATAAAATCTGGTGAATTAGAAATTATGGGCATCAAAATCGAAGAATCTGACGTCGAGGTAAAGCGAATCGAGAAATCTGGATTTGCCGCATCGACAATCCAAATTGGACAAGGTGATGAGGCATATCAAGTCAGTTTAGTACTCGATATGAATGATACTCCTGAATTGTTGTCCAAAGGTCTGGCTAGAGATATCACGCGTAGAATACAGGCCAAGCGTAAGGATCTTGATTTGGATATTGAAGCAACTATTGATCTTGAGGTATGGACTGAAAATGCTCCTGAATTGTTTGAAGTTGACCGCCAATGGATTGTTACAGAAACCCGAGCTAGCGCTGCAGTATTCCATCCAATTGATGCCAAGCCCAGCCAAAACGCTGAGTCGTTTGAAGTGGATGGGGCCAAAATCAACTTTATTGTCAAGTAAAATCCTAGCAACGACGGATTCAAAGATAAGGATTGATTACACCTACACATGCGAAGAATGGCTTTGTCGGTTTTGTTGGCACTATCAACAATACTTGCAGGATGTTTTAGCAACGGTGAATCATTGGTTGAAGAAGAAACCATTGAGAATATTTGGACTGAGTACATATTGATCGATGACCAGCAACATGAGAATCCAAGACCGTTCACCACAGTGGACCTTAACACCAATCAATCAACCAATATGTCTTGGGCAGTATTTGATGCCTCAAAAGGTGGCAATTGTTGTGAACATTATCTTGCCACCACTATTGAAGGTCAAATTCTCAATATCGGTGGAGAATATCCTGTTTGGAGCCTTGACCGTGGCCACACTTGGGACACCTACATCCCTGGAGTGTTACCAGCACTAGGGCAATGTGTAACTGCAGTTCCGACAAACCCCGGACAAGAGGGGCTTGGTGAAGGGAGCATTGTCCAAGCCACCAACGGGGACATCATTTCTATGTCGTGGTTCCCATATGCAGGTGGAGATTTGAAACTGGACAAATTTTATGCAATCCTATATGACGAATCTGAAGACGAATGGAAATGGTGTTACAACAGAATTACTGAGCCATTCTATGACCGCTCATGGCAAGTAGAAGTAATAGGGCCAATCCAATCTTCGATGGGCAATGGTGATTGGGCTAGTATTGTAGTATCGAATTTCTGGCACCAAAGTTTGAATGCTGGTGGCCAAATTAGTGTTGACGGATTAAATTACTACCCATTCCAATTCCCCGACCGTAGCGGTGGAGACCCGGAAGTTGAACTAGACCTTGACTTCACAGAAGCAGGATTATCCGCTTACTATGACGTTAACAAACCACACAAAGAAATGCGTGCATTCCCTGTGCCAAGTGGCGGTTTACTATTCCCTTCCTATTATGACAATGGCAATGCAGCATACATGGACACCTCACTTTCTTGGAACGAATTATACGTTGAGTTCCCCAGTGAATATTGCCAAATAGATTCTGCAGGTATTATCCATTGCGTCAAGAACACCGGCACCTCATTTACCCATTACATGTCCAACGATGGGGCGGTCAATTGGTCCAACTTTACCTACGAACTTAGCGACCAAGCAACCCAAATTGAAGAATGGGAATTTCAGGCTAATGGCGAATTAGACCTATTTGTGTTGAATGTCCGCTACCAGAGTTCAACTGGGCCAGATGTAGATACTGTTTACCATGTTAGAGGTTATTCTGAAGATATGTCCCCCGATACTCTCACCTACATTGGGCAAGGTGACCTTGATTCGACGTCAGGAGCAGGTAATGACATCCGGTTTGATTTTGCTTCCTTAGCCATTCTCAATGATGGAGGAGTTGTTGTTGCATATCACGATTCAACTGACCCGGACCCGCTTTTTGCAGTTGAGATGATGATGCCAGAATACTGATTAAAACATATTCAGTATATCACCAAACAATGCCTTGGCGTGGCCATTACTGCGCTCCACTAATCGCTTAACAATTAATTCTGGAGTAGACCTAGCAAGATGATTTCTGATTGGTGTCCTGTCTACAATTAATTCAAGATTAGAATCTAGACCTCTTGCTTCAATTCCATCGACTCTAAAGTCGTCCCGTCCAGAAGCTTTGATGATTGCTGGGGCAAGATGAGTCACTAACATCATACTTGTGTCTGGTTGTGAACGGGCGGCGAGTAGCATACCAGCGATAATTCTTGCACCGGCACCTGGTTCAGTGATGGCTTCTAATTCATCTGCCAAAATCAATTTTGGTGTCGGGTCACTGACCACATTGGCTAGTTCAACTAAGGTTTGTTCAAGTGCTCCAGCACTCTGTGTACCTCCGGACTTGGCAAGAATGTGTAAAGCATCTACACGGCCGACTCTTGCTTGTTTAGCCGGAACTGGCAAACCCATATGTGTTAATATGCAGGTATGAGCGAGTAATTCTAATAGTGTAGTTTTACCACCAGAATTAGCGCCAGTAAGCAATGCAAGAGGTTGCATATCGTCTTTTTCCGCTGCTTTCCCTAGGCCATAAGTCACAGGGTCTGCTGCTATACCAAGTAGTAAATGACGACCTTCCTTTACCCAGATTCCGTGCTGAACTAATTCTGGCATTGTGCATGAATTATGCTTTGCCCACCGAGCAATCGCCAACCATTGATCTATTATTATCAACGATCTCACTGCGTCCTCACAACATTGTTTTAGTGGCCCGAGTTTCCTGGCCATAGTGTAAACATGGTCGCTTTTTTGAGCATTTATTCGCTTCTCTAAGGCACTATCAATTTTATCGATAACTTGCCGGTCTATTTTTGCTGGCCAGTCTGATGTGAAAATAACTGGAGGGTTTTTTACTCCCGAGCCTTCCATAAATTCCCCTAATTTATTGACAGCTTGTTGCATAGCATTGTCAATTACATGACCTGTCGCTTCCTTTAATTTTCTTTGAAAGCCGGTTCCGTCTGCTAAGGCGTCGAGTAATTCTGCCCCAGATAACGCCATTTTTGCGTCATTCATGGTTTTCTCCACTTCGACGTTTACGCCACTTTCTAAGGATTTAACAAATGACCAAAGTTCATCTTTTACTTGTTCGGCCTTTTCTGTGTCACCTTCATTATATAGGGTGTGCAATAAATCTGGTAGTTCATTTAGTCCAGTTAACGATTCACCAAAATTCACAATAAAATCATGATTATCTTCATAATTAGTGACCACTTGAACCATATCTGCAATTGACTCTAGGGTTTTGCGGTTTTTCCTGAACCAGTCAAGAGTCATTTCAGGAAGAATAACCTCGGTTTGTGGATTATCCCCTAGCACAATCCACCCTTCAGGCGCATCTCCCGGTGCGCCAGAACCAATCCACGTAACTTGGTCAAACACGGTATAATCTTTCCATGTTTCACCTTCACCCGGGCTTAACACTCGACAAAAGCGCTTCAGGTGTTCTATTGGTGTTTTACTAACTACGACACGTTGGTAACGCTGCGTAGTGTTTTTAGTCGCGGTAATGTGGCTCAGTTTGCTATTTAGTTCCACTTCTAGTGTGTTGTGCTTGGATAAGAAATCCATTGCTGAGGATATTTTTTCTCGCCTTGCTTCCGGATGTTGAACTGGTGTCAGAAGTTGAAGGCGACCCTTGGTTGCTGGTGATGCGATAAAGCGCGTTATTTGATCGATTAATTTTTGATGTAGTTTTTCTGCTTCTTTGGTGGCAAGGAATTGGCCAGTATCTCCAGCAATGCTCCTTGCCATTGCCAAGGCACGCTTAGGAGAAACACCATCGATTTCCGCAATTTGACCGATGTCACCTGATTTTAGTGATTTAATCACGGCATCCTCTGAACCAAAATGGTCAGTCATTTTCTGAGCTAATCTTTCGCCAACTCCCGGTAGCGCACTAAGAACCATATACGATTTTGTTTGTCATCGGCTTAAGAGAATAGCGCAAGAAAGATACTATTGGGACGCATTAGCAAACTGTGTTGTAATACATCTCATCACCATATTCAATCATTGGGACCTTAAACAAATCATCACAATTTCGATCAACTATTGGCAACGTTAGAGTTGACGATGTCCAATCAACAGAGTAGCCACCAATTGAAGAAGATGAAGGAACATAATCTTCACCAGTTTGAGTTAAGGTGATTATAATTGATTCACCCGCTTCTAGATATACATCCATTGGCATAAATTCCATTAAGCCCATTACCTGAACAAAAGGCACCATGTTTAGTTGCCCATCACGGCCACCAGCATGGAATCTGAAGTCCATGACTGCATGACCAAGGTGCATGCCAGATTCATCGGTCATTTCTAAAAACCCGTGCGCACCATTTAGGGTACTTGGAGTGACTGGTAAATGGAAAGTCGGCATACCAGCGATGTAGGTGTTATTCTCAAATGGACCATAAGTCATGGTAATTGTCGAAGAGGCAGAAATTGAGACACCATCTGGCCCTAAATCTGCACCATTAATCTCTAGATATTGTGTGTCTGGTGCTGGATATGTTGACTCAAATCTCCATCCACCACGGTTATCTTGCATCTCAACGCCCAGCGTTGGCGCTCTGCCTTCGTCTCTTAGATACCAGTCAAACCAGTATAACATCTCATCAGCCCAATCCCACCTTAGAGTGTACGGATATGCTTCTGCACCTCGTCCACTACTTTGTGAACTATGCCCGCTTAATCGGTCAGGATAGTCATGGGCCCATTGCCCTGCTAGAGTCTTTACTTCGATGCCAGCATCGGCGATTTGTTGATGGATTGGAAAAGCCATGTGCGGGTCCACGTTCCAGTCTTGCATACCTTGAATGATGTAAACTGAACCTTGATAATTTTCTAATACTCTGCCAATAAACGAACGCTCTGTCCAATAGGTGTTACCGGCGTAATCAACCATTCCACCGGTTTGGTATGCAGCAGGTCCATTGATGTAACCTTCAATGTAGCCTTCACAGAAATTTTCAGCATCCCCAGTATCGCCGTCGACGCCGAATGTCCCATAAACGCCATTATGCATTATTGCACCTCGAGCCTCCATGCTTCCATTGCGCCACATCAATTCGTGAACACCAATCAATCCAGACATCGGCACAATTGTCGCCAAGTATGGATTGCCAAAAGTCGCAGCTTGCCATGGAGTTGAGCCATCGTATGATTTACCAATTAGGCCAACCTTACCGTTTGACCATCCGGCTTCTCCTAACCAAGTAACGGCTGCATCAATGCCGCGTTGCTCGTCAGTTCCCATCAAGTCCATACAATGGTTGGAATTACCGGTACCAAATACTGACACTTGCGCAACTCCATAGCCATGTGGAACATAATTTTCGATTAGAAAGCGACCAAGACGATCCGCAGGAGTAGTTGCTGAAACATCCCCATCATCATAGTAAGGACCTACATCGGCAATAACCGGGATACGACACTCATCAGAAACATTAGCCGCAGTGTAATCGCAACCATCAATTTCAGGCAACCAAAGACCAAGATGGACTTCAGCCCCGCCAGTCAGCCCGGCGCCGCCATCAGCAGCGGTGATTGAAGGCACAGCAACATAGACTGACAATGGACTTGAAATATTGTAAGTACCATTTACACTTACTCTGCTAAAAACATCTGAGTTATCATAACTGACATCAGCCCTATTCCACGGTTCAGGATACAAATCATCGTCAGAGGCCATCTCAGAATCTTCGGAATTTTCACCAAAACACCCTGATAAACTAATACTAACCATCAAGGTCATCATCAGCCAAGGCTTCCAGTCCATGTACGACCCTATGGCTGATATTATTGAAATCATCGCATAAGTTGTACTCACTCTGAGTCTGCATCATTGATTTTTTTCATTTCTTCTCTAACTTCATCCATGTCAAGAGTCTCCAACATCTTAACTAAATCACGAAGCGCATCTTCGGGTAGTGCACCGGGCTGCATGAAAACGCCAATTTGTTGTTTGAAAGCAATAGTTGTTGGAATCGATCTAATATTGAACATACGGCCAAGTTCTGGTTGTTCCTCGGTATTTATTTTGGCGAATAACACGTTGGGGAATTCTTCTGAAACTCGCTCATAGACTGGCCCGTAAGCCTTGCATGGACCGCACCATTCAGCCCAAAAATCTAGTATTACAATTTCATTGTTGTCGATAGTTTCAGCAAAGACTGGTTCACTAAGTTCTATAGTAGCCATGGCTTCTCCATTTTGAAGGGGTCTATGATATAATCGTCGTTAACACTTGACCGCTGAGTTAATGTCCTTGGTCTGTAAGGTCAACACATGCGACGGATGCTCATAGCCTCAACAATCCTTCTGCTCATGGTTCTAAGCCCTTGGACTTATGCTACTGACAACCTTGAAGAAAACAGTGAGAGTAATGCTTCTGGTCGGGCTGCTGACATCGTTATTTCGGAATTATTTATCAGTCCAAATAATCTAGTTTCCAATGAAAATAGCACTAACCTTTACGGGGCTGTAGATTGGAACGGCGACCAAGATTATGGCAAATATAGCGACCAATTCATTGAAATTTGGAACTCTGGAGATTCTGCACAAGATATATCCAGCTGGATTTTGTCAACTACCAGCGGTAGTCCTCCGTGTCAGTTGGCTTACGATACAATGCTAAATGCTGATGCACGAATCGTTGTATTCCGTGCTGACTCTGACCTTGACCTAAGCTATTTTGACGGCGAGACTGTATCCATTAGCGATACTTCCTCAACCGTTGTAGATAGTATGTCATTCCCGGCTGGAGACTCTAGTTATGGTCAATCATATATTGAAGAAAATGGCGTACTGGCTAAAGATGACCCGACTCCGGGCAGAGCCGCTGACTTTTCTGGTGACTATACTGTACCTGATAATATCGTCAAGTGTTACAAATTAAGCAATACTGATTCCTCTAGAGCATTCTTACTCAAAGGACGAGTCGTTACTATGGACGGCGAAACTAACGTCATCAATGACGGTAATGTGATGATTCGAGATGGCAAAATCACTGGTGTTTGGGCATCAAATGCAAACCCACCGGCTGGAGTAGATTTCTCTGATGTGCCAATTGTCAATACCGAAGGGACAATCTATCCTGGGCTAATTGATCTACACAATCACGTACATTACAACCACATCCCCCTATGGGACTTTGATGTACATTTGAGTGACGCACAACAATCCGAAGAAGGCGGCTACACCAATAGATATCAATGGGGCAATAATTATGATTACGGGCCAAGTATTACTTGGATGAAGACCAATATCCAATCTAATTACCGATGGGATATGGCTAGTGAGCAAATGAAATATGCAGAAGTCCAAGCAGTATCTGGTGGTGTGACTGCAATGCAAGGCTCACCAAGTTCTGGTACTCAAGCATGGGATAGCATACTTTCACGAAATGTTGAACTATACAACTTCGGTCAAGATGGCATCTCAACATGTGCGGTTTGCGGTGCTGCTGATAGTGATTATACTGGTAGCCACTTGATCAGCCAAAGTGAATCTGGCACCCTCAATGCTTGGTTTGTTCATCTTGCAGAAGGTGTCGATTCATCCAGTAAGGCCGAATTCGATGCGCTATGGGATAAGGGATTAATTATGGAAGAAACCGTAGTGATTCACGGCACAGCCCTTGATTCTTCACAGTTTAGTAAGATGGCTAGTGTTGGCTCTAACCTGGTTTGGTCGCCATTATCTAATCTGCTATTATACGGCGACACCACTGATGTGGTGGCTGCTGACCAAGCGGGAGTTAGTATCTCAATCTCACCTGATTGGGGACCTAGTGGTTCAAAGAATAACTTCCATGAACTGAAAGTTGCTGACATGTGGAATAGTAACAACATGAACGGACACTTCAGCAACTATGAGTTGGTAGAAATGGTCACCTCAAACCCGGCTGATGCTACTGGTTGGACGCCTTTCGTTGGTCGAGTTAAAGCAGACTTGTTTGCTGATTTAGTCGTTATAGACACCTTCCATGATGACCCATATCGAAACCTGATTGAGGCAATTGATGCGGATGTTGCTCTAACTGTTGTTCAAGGCAAAGCAGTATTTGGCGACATCGATTTGATGCAGCAATTACAAGGTGATGACTGGGAATATGTCAACGGTACTGATTTCCAAAAAGCCGTTGATGTAACATCAATGACTGAAGTTGATGGCAGTCAAACGTTTGCGGAAATCGAAGCTGGACTTGCCATGGCCATGCGCCACGAATTTAATGACATGAAAGAAAACTGGAATGAATTTAATGATATGACTGATAGTGAAATCAATGCTTGGCTAAATTCAACTTTTGATGGTGATTACCGTGACGATGTATCTCACTTGAAGAATATGACATTAGATCCAATTTTTACTTCTGGTGATGCGCGTTATTTTGACGTGATTAACCGCTCTTCCCATGCTAATTTCCATATTGATATGACCAAATTATACGATGACTATTACACTGTCGAAATGGTAAATGGTGATAGAACAAATGTCAATGTTGTATTACCTGATGATGATAATTCAGGCAGCAACAACGGCGGCAATACCGATAACAATAACGACAACACTGGCGATAATAGCGGTAGTACTGATAACACTGGTGACACAACCACCTTGCCTGGCCCTACTGACGACAATAATACTGACGACCAAGATGACATGTTTACTGACTTACCTGATGATGATTTTATTGATGATGCTGAGGCTGACGAAGGCACTAAGAATCAATTAAAGTTGATTTTATTAATTATCGTAGTTGCGTTATTGTTTGGATTATATGTAATTAGTAAAACCAGTGATGATGACGAGTTATTAACCTCGCAAAATTCAGTGGTTGACAAGATCTGGGATGATGATGACCTCAATGAAACCACTATGCCAGAAACAGAAACACAAAAAGTTGATGAAAAGTCCATTGATACAAAATCCATTGATATCAAGGATAAAGTAGCTAGTGCCATGAAGTCGTCTGGATTATCAGCTGTTAGACTATTTACCGCGATTGACCAAACCGACGATGGCTTTGTCTCAAGGAGAGAGATTAGAACTGCGGTTAACACGCTACTCAAAGATTCCGTCAAAGTTTCAGATATTGACGCAATGCTAGAAACCTTTGATGCTAATGGCGATGGAGTAATCAGCCTTGATGAATTCCTCAGTGTAATGGAAGAACACGAACCTAAACAATTCGTCCCGGTATTACCTGATCTTAAACCGCCAGGTAAGAAGAAATAAAGTTGATCAATTAGCAAAGTGGCAACACTGCCTGCTGATAAAATAATCAATTATTCTAAGTCCCAAACAGGGCCGTCAGCAGAATCGGTGACTACCACACCCATTGACTTCAATTCATCACGGATTAAATCTGCAGTAGGCCAATCTTTGTTGGCTCTAGCTTCTGCTCTTTTGACTAAGAGTTCTTCTACACGAGGCGCAATTTCTGCCTTGCGAGGATCTTCTTCTGGCTCTAACAAAGCAAATTCACGGGTAGGTAAAATCCCCAAAACGGTACCAGCGGTCTCTTCCAGCCAATCAACAGCGTAATGCGAAAAAGCATCTTTATCAGCATCATCAAGTCCGCTGGCTAAAGTTTTAGAAATCTCACGAACTGCTCCAAGAACTTTGGCGACGGCATTTCTGGAGTTGAAATCATCATCCATTGCCATGGCAAAACCTTCACCCATTTTCTCTAGCAATGCTAGTGATTTTATCAGGGGCTGCTTGGAAGTGATATCTGGGTGCGGTAATGTCACTGGGGATTCGGTAAGCATGCCTTTCAAGGCAGTGATATAACATTCAAGCACTCTGTTGTAATTTCGTTCTGCATCTTTGAGCAGAACCTCATTCATATCAATTGGTGACCGATAATGGGCATTGATTAACGCAAACCTTAGCACCATTGCATCAACTTGTTGAAGAATGTCTTTGATAGTCCAAAAGTTACCAAGTGATTTACTCATCTTCTCTCCATCAATATTGACAAATCCATTATGCAGCCAATGATGGACAACTGGAGAACAGCCAGTATGACATTCACCTTGGAAAATCTCTGCTTCATGATGAGGGAACCGCAAGTCATGCCCGCCACCGTGAATATCGAATTGTTCACCAAAGTAATCCATGGACATTGCAGTACATTCGATATGCCAGCCAGGCCTTCCTGGACCCCATGGAGAGTCCCAAGTCGGCTCTCCTGGTTTGGCTGCTTTCCATAATGCGAAGTCTTTGTGATCTCGTTTTGACGAACCAGTTCCTTCAACCCTTCCACCCGCACCTGAACGTACTGCGTCGATGTTTTGACCTGTTAACACACCATACTTTTCCGGTGCCGAATCAACGTGGAAATAAACTCCATCATCTGCGACATAAGCATTTTCTTTGTCGATGAGGTCTTGAGTTATTCGAATCATGTCGTCAACGTAATCTGTGCATCTTGGATAATCATCGGCACGCAAAATGTTGAGTGCATCCATATCTTCGTAATATCCGGCGATATTATCGTCAACTAATTTGCGCCAATCACCGCCAATCTCATTGGCTCTAGTGATTATTTTATCATCAATATCGGTGAAGTTTTGCACATAATGAACATCAAATCCAGATGCTTCAAGCCAGCGGTGAATCAAATCAAACGCAAGATAACATCTTGCGTGACCCAAGTGACAACTATCGTAAACGGTCACTCCACAGACATACATCGATACTTTACCTGGATGCATTGTCGAGAAGGCAACCTTCTCTCTGCGCCTAGTATCATGCACCCTTAGAGCCATTGGAAACAACTGCCGGTGTTGGCTCTCACACTTGAAGGTTATAGATACGATGGCTTTGGGACGGCTTAGTGTGCCTATGAAAAATATGAGTCAAGGCTATAAAATTGGTAGTACCTACATCAGTGATGAGTTCACTGTTCGCATCAGTTGGTTATTGCCGGCAACAATTGCTCCATTAGCCATGGTCATCCACTTACTAAATGGTAATTCCAGGGATTTTCCATTCTTTATTTCTGAGGCTGATTATCCGGGTGTTGAACGCTGGGTATTTACTATTGGTTTGGCGTTAAGTGGCATATTCCAAATGATTTTTGCGTATCGCATGTGGCACAAAATGCGCAACATTGGACGTCCAAAGCTATTGCTTGCCGCAATGATATCTGGACTTTTCACTGGGGCAAATCTGTTTGTGATGTCTTTTGCTGACATGTATGACCATTTAGAATTACATGTACTAACAGCATCGTTGGTATTTCAAGTCGGAATCTTATGGGCTATACTTGCCCATTTTGCCATACCTAATGCCGACAAATCAGGACGTCGATTGCGAGTTATCGGCATTCTAGTTTCATTCATCTCTTACATTGTCATGTCGCAGGCCATTGTAAGGGCGATTAGAGATTTAGATTCCTTCGGCCTAGAAGATGATACTATGTTCACTCTTGATAGAATCCAGTATGCAGTTGATGTGGCAGCGTATGCAGAATACGCACTTTTTGCTGGATTGATAATTTGCCTATACTCATTCGAGCGGGATTTATTATCGTTTAATTCTTCAAACGAGGAGTGAGTCACTCACATTGATTAACGGTTTTGACATATCAAAAACCTCAGCTTCCTGCTCAGTCATATCTCCGGATTTTATTGCCTCAAAGATGATTCTTGGTGTTGCTTCAGGATGATACTGAACTGTGGTGATTGGCCGTGTGGGGTGAACACAAGCCGCAATTGGACAATGTTCTGCTGAGGCTATTACTTGAAGTTCTCCAGCATCAATAACGTGGTCTTGATGAGTGAATACTGCATTTACCTGTTTGCCGTCACGGTAGGTTACTGGTGATACGAAATGACTACCCTCTTTAGCCCGTATTACTTTACCGCCAAATGCAGCAGCAATAATTTGGTGGCCAAAACAAATACCAATTATTGGAACCTCTGCACTTCTTATCAGATCAGCAACTTCGTCCATCCATGGTTGCCAGTCACTCACATTACTCCTCGAGCCAGTAACCACAATAAAATCACAGTCGACTGGTTCCTCTATTACCGTACCAAAGCCATAATCAGTTCTTTGTTTAGTATGAGGAGCCCATAAAAATATCTCCGGATTGTCAAAGTGCGAGACTATTTCTCTAACACCTTCTTTGCCGAATGCTTTTCGTTCAGCCAGTAGGTCGACAACTAATAGACGCATGTCAATCAAGCTTCAGCCGTTTCTGTTATGTCGGTTTTCTTTGCTTCTATTGCTGCGTCGTTGGCTTTAATTTGTTCCCAAACTATCTCTGCAATGTCTTTGACTTCCATTTGTGAGCCTATCGCAGATAAGCCATCGGTAACCATGGTCGAGCAAAATGGACAGCCAACAGCAACGGTGTCTGCTCCTGTCTCTGCCAATTCCTTAGAGCGAATTACATTAACTCGATCATAGCCCTCATCAACATGTTCTTCCATCCACATCTGAGCACCACCAGCACCACAACAAAATGACGATTTCCCAGTTCTTTCGGTTTCAATATCCACGCCGCCAATTGCATTTCTTGGTGCATCCAACTCACCACCAATACGACCTAAGTAACAAGGGTCGTGATAGGTAACCGAACCGTCGTGCTTAGGTTCAGGCAACTTACCTTCGATTTGTAAATGGTTGATTAATTGAGAGTGGTGCATAACTTCGATGTCTTCGCCACCATAGTCTTTGTATTCTTTACCCAATGTATGGAAACAGTGTGGGCAAGATGCTACGATTTTCTTGACACCGATTTCTTCGAAGGTAGCCAAATTAGTTTCTGCTAACATTTGGAACAGATATTCGTTACCTGCACGACGGGCAGCATCACCAGTGCAACCTTCTTGCATACCTAAAATACCAACATCTAAGCCTGCTTCTTTCATGATGCTAATGGTATCTCTAGCTACCTTCTTGTTACGCTCATCAAAGGAGGCAGCACATCCTGCAAAGTAGATGTATTCTGCAGGTTCAGCGACTTTAACATCAAGATCTGCAGCCCAATCGCCTCGCTCATGTGAAGGCAGACCGTACGGATTTGAATCGGATTCTAAGTTTTCGATTGTTGCCATCAGTGGCATGATAGTTGCTTCGACTTTTTCATCAAACTCCATTCGCTCCATCATCAAGTGGCGTCGTGCGTCAGTCAATTTTGGCACATGGTCAATGTAAATTGGACAGGCTTCTACACAAGCATGACAAGTTGTACAAGCCCAAATTGCATCTTCACCGAAGCGTGCGATAATGTCTTGTTCGGGAGTTTCTTTGGCCATCAATGTAGTATAATTATCATTAGCGTAATGACGGACATCATGGATTATTTCCATTGGATTAAGTGCCTTTCCAGAAGCATAAGCAGGGCATACATCTTGACAACGGGCACATGAAGTGCAAGCCCATCCATCGATTAGATTACGCCAAGTTAAGTCGGTGTAATTTGCCGTTCCAAAAGACTCTAAATCTAATTCATCCAAGAGAACAGCCTTACCCTCATCGTTGGTTTGCAATGGCTCCATTGTCGCCATAGGTCTCATGTCGTGGAAGAATACATTGGGAAAAGCCATGACTAAATGCATATGCTTTGAGAGTGGAATCAAGAACATGAATGTCGCAATAGCTAACATGTGGGCCCAGTACGAACCTACTACCAAATTTGTCGATGGATTAAAGGTATCAGCAACCCATGCGCCGATTGGCTCATAGGTTGAAGAAACCCCTGCTTCACCGGCCTCAACGAAAAACGAAGTGACGGTTATGGTCATGATGAGTAGCAGAATTGCATTGCCTTCAAGTTGAGATTTTCCCTTGAGTTTTTCTGGGGTAAATACAACTCTACGAGTTAATGCCGCCATACAACCAATCAACGCGATTGTATAACCGGTTTCTACCATTAAGTTCCACGGACCACGTAATAGTTCTGGCAGAACATTGTGAGAAAACCAATTTGCTGTAGCGAGGTCTAGCATATCGGAGGAAAGCATTAGGAATCCCCAGAACATTAGGACGTGAATGCCTCCAGCAACCTTGTCTTCCAGTACCTTTTTTTGACCAAGCCAACCAGTCGCGACCTCTTTAATTCTAGCAGGCCAATTATCAAATCGATTGTCCGGTTTCCCAATCATGACAAGCCTGGTTGCTTTAGCAACTTGATAGCCAAAAAAGGTGATTGAAACTAGACCAATAACTCCGAGAATGGCCCAGCCGGGAATTGGTCCATAATTCATCGAGAGTGGGTGTTCCATGTTATCGACTATCCTGTACTAACTATCGGATAATGGGACATCTATTGAAGTCACCGTCTATAATCATGCATAAAACAATAACATAAGCAATATCTAGAAGTACTCAACAAGGGGTTTTTGTTATGGGATTTGTTACCGCTAGTGCACCGGGAAAGTGTATCCTATTTGGTGAACACGCAGTAGTGTACGGGCATCCTGCAGTTGCAGTGGCTATTGACCAACGCATCTCTGTAAAGATTCAACCGTCGCCAAATCGCCTGTGGTTACTCGATGGTAGCAGTCTAAACATGAACAGAAATCCACACATCAGAGGCTTGATTGAAAAGCTATGGCCTCAGCAACATGGAGCACCTGCATTGTCAATTCACATTAAAGGCAACATTCCAAGAGCATCGGGCTTAGGATCATCAGCAGCATTGTCAGTAGCTACCGCTGCTGCACTCCGCATGGCTAGAGGCCGCTTTGTCAGCAAAACTGGCGGCACACAACAACAGTATTGGTTGGAGGGTTTTGGCTCGACAATTACCAAATCTGAACCATATGACAACTCACCCGGGTTTTTGGCGCCAGAATCGTCAGCAGAAAGGTATCATATTACCGGTAAAAGTTCAGTCGATATTGATGAGTGCGCAATCTTAGCACATAGTGTTGAAGCCGCAGCACAGCAAGGCAGAGCATCACCCATGGATTCTTCAACCTGTTCACATGGCGGTATTGTAATAATTTCAGATGTGATTGAGCAAGGCATTGATTACCTCTATCAACGAAGTCTAGCAATGCAAGATGCCACCAGACAGTGGCATATTCACAAAATGTCACCACCCGCTAATTCTGACGAAGTATACTTGGTTATTGGTAGCACTGGCATTTATGCTCCGACTGGAAAACAAGTCGCTAAAGTTGCCGATATGTTACAACAAGACCCCTCAAGGATGAAGGAAATCGACACAATCGGTCAAATTGCTAGAAGAGGCATAAAGGCACTTCGAGAAGGCGATTTTGCTGCGGTTGGCAGAACAATGACTGAGAATCAACTGATGCTAAGCAGCATTGGAGTCTCAAGCCCCGAATTAGATAATTTGATCAAGGCTGCATCTCCAAGTTCCTTGGGAGCAAAATTGACCGGGGCTGGCGGCGGGGGTTGTATGGTTGCGCTAACTAGAAACCCCAAAGAAACCAGTGATGCGATTGAACTTGCTGGCGGAAGAACATTGATTTCACGTTTAGGAAGTTCCGGTTTGTCAATCGATGAGTCACAAAACACTACATTTTGGACAAAACCGTGATGCTGCGTCGTTTAAAATGTCCAAAGGGAAAAGCGGCTATTTATATACCACTTATAAGTCGCTTCGGCCATGACAACCGATGAAGAACGTCTAACAGTAGTAAATGTAGTAGCAAGCACAAGGGTCGCTGAAGAACTTGATCTTCCAGACATCGCAATTCAACTGAATTGTGAATACGAACCTGAACAATTCCCTGGTGTAGTATACCGTGTCACCGATCCAAAACTAGCAATTCTAATGTTCCGCTCTGGCCGAGCTGTATGTACTGGCGGCAAAGACGAGGATAACATCCACACTGGTATTGACAGAATGATTGCCGACCTTAGAGGAGCAGGAATCAAAACCTGGGATTTAGCCGATGTCGAGATTGAAGTTCAAAACATGGTAGCAACATACGCTCTTCACTACCCTGAAGACTATGATGGCAATGATAAATTCACCAACGAACCTCTTGCGGGAGTACCAAGAAAACTAAATCTAAACAACTTAACATTCCACTTGCCATTCGACAAAGTAGAGTATGAGCCAGAGCAATTCCCTGGTCTAATCTACCGATTAGATTACCCGAAGGTTGTATGTTTGATTTTCGGTAGTGGAAAAATGGTAATTACCGGTGCACGTCACAAAGATGAGATTCTAGAAGCTGTCGAAATCATCAAGGACGAATTAGCCGACTTGCTGTGAAACAAGTAAATCTCTCGCCCCTCGGCAGGAGAAGCGTTCATTTCCTATGTGCAGCGTGGTTTACCCATGCGGGGCTCAGATGGGCAAGTTTTCAAAGCAGCCGCACTGGTTCTGATAATGCTCATTTCAACCACTTTAATCTATGAGACGCCAACTGAAACTCTTGAATTAGACGACGATGTACTTCAAACCAGTAAGTCGACAAATAGTGTTGTCGATGTACCAGTTTGGCGCGTCGGTGACAAGTGGAAATATGCTGGAACTTTTGATCCAACTCAACTTGTTGTCGACTCTGGAGTTTCGGCAACTGTCGGGGAAATCTATGGCGATTCAATTACCGAGGTATTATCTATTACTGAAGAAAATGTTGACGGCGTACCAACCTTGGTTTACACTGTGAGAACCTCTGCCAATTTTGACAAATCGGGAGTTTCTCTTGATGCATATACTGGGACCGCTGAAATTGTATTTACTCAAACAGAGGTGCTGCGAGTCAGTGATTTAGCATCATTACGCAACGATTTGGATCTGTTTATTGAATTCACTCCCAGTGGAATTAGTTTCCTCAAACAAACCGTCGGTGACATCACGATCTCCAGCACATATTCTCCACCAAGTGAGAGCTATGACTTCCCTCTGCGAGCAGGTGAACGATGGACAACTACGGTGACTTCTGGCTCGCAATGGTCGGGATCTAGTGATTATATCACGCCATTCCCACCGCCATCTTCCGACACTAACAGCACCACATATGAGGTGACTAATGTTGGCAAACCAATCAATCAATATGGTCAGACTATCAATTATGGCGGCTGTGACAACTCGTATGAAATTACATCATTCAATTCTGCTGGAGATGAAGAAGGGTATTCTTGGTATTGTCCTGCAGCCCGAAATTTTGCTTGGAAGCATTCTGATGATGACGTTGGCTTGACTATTGATTTTAGATTGAAAGAATATATTCCAAAAGACTCCTCAGGAGTTAACATCTACAATAACCCCGGAGCACGGGATGATTGTTTACAAATTTCAACAATAAACGACGTAACTGCTTTGGACACGACTATTGATTTGTGGGTCAATGCCACTTCTGCCAGTGGCTGCCTGTCTAATCCCGCCGGTGTCGCCTTAGAAATCCGTAATGAAGCAACTGGAGAGGTTCAAGCACTAACTACTGCTGCTAACGGTAGCGCTTGGACAACTATGAACATCGGCAATGCCCAAGACGGATCAACCACTTCAATTGACTGGGCAAGTCACGGTTTGGTTGCTAGAACAACTGATGGAAGCAACCTAGTTGGTACTAAAACCATAACTCTTGATGACAACCTTGTGGTGCTAGATTTATTCGCCGACGCAGAGCGTGCAGTGATTACAAGAAGTAGGGACGGCGTTGAAAAAGAACTCAATACTTTGTCAGGGTATAACGTCTTACCAGGTGACCAACTAATCATCGAAGTAGCAATCCAAAATAATGGTATATCGGCAAGTGTGCCGACAGATTTGAGAATTTATCCTCCATCAGGCAATGATTTCAACCTGCCAGTACCTTCACTTTCAACCTATGAGATTTACAAAACTAACTTCACCTGGAGTGTACCTGAAAATCAGCCTGTTGGACAAGTACCAATCGCTTGGGAATCAGACCCCGATGAAATTAATTCTGCTGATGCTAACCCAGACAATGATTATGCGATAATTAGCCTATTTGTGGGTCGTCTCCCAACACCGGTATTAAGCAATCAAGACTCCTTAACATTAGAAGAAGTGTTCATCAATGCTAGCGGTAGTTATGACGATGATGGTGGCAGTGTATCATGTATCTTTGAGATTCCTTATGATGATGGTTCACGTTCATGGGCGTACATGAAGGTAATTTCCCAAAGTTGCCAAACCAATTGGACTTGGACTGATGATGGTAACTATCCAATCTCTGTTACTGTAGTTGATGAAGAACGTGATGAGGTAGAGGGAGTTCTCTATGCTAACATCAGTAATCGTGCTCCGAAATTAGAAATTAGAAGCATGAGAAATGAAGCCAGAGTTGAACATCCAATCACCCTTTATGCATTTTCTAATGACTCAGATTCAGAAGACCCATTCCCGGGAGTGGTTGATGTGTTCTGGCCAGATGCTTTGTGTATGGAAGGCTACTACACCAAAACTTGTACAACTACTGCTCCCACAGAAGGATATCATTCATTCAAAGCAGTTGGAGTTGACGATGACAGTGCACAAACTGAAGCTACTATTGACATTCTATTCACTAACATCGCACCTTATAGTACGATAATAAATCTATACGATCAAGCAGGTATAATCGCCTCTGACGAACAACAAATATGGCAATTAGATGAGGATCAACTCGTCACTATCAAAGGTCAGGCCGAGGATTCTGTCGATGATATCGACCAATTATCTCATACTTGGTGGCCTGATGACCAACAGAGTTCCTTGATTTATTTCCTAACCGGGAGAGTCACTCAATTTGATATGAGTTGGACAACTTCTGGCCTCCACACTATTCGCTTAGATGTAACAGATGATGATGGCGCTAAAAGTACCACTAACGAGCGATGGGTCAACATTAGAAATGTACCACCAGTAGTTCAACCACTCAATAGCATACTGCCAATTGCTGAGGGACAATCTATCACCATAACCGGCAACTCAACAGACACACTAAGTGACATACCATCATTAGTCAAGTGCTGGGACATCGACCCTGGGATTGACAGCGATGGGGTTGGTGGGGCAAGTGATGACTGTGATATTGTTGGTGATGAGCTAAATTATGCTTGGAATAGAAGTGGCTCCCACACAGTGGTTTACCATGTAACTGATGATGATAGTGCAACAACAAGTGAAGTTGTGGTTGTTGAAGTGGTAAATATCCCACCAATTGTCAGAGTCAAAAATGTGGAATGCCGTGCTTATGAACAGTGTGTTTTAGACGCTCGAACCACCATTGATTCACTAAATGATATCACCGACTTGAACTATGTTTGGGATTTAGATATCTCATTTGACAGTAACGGAGACGGAATCAAAGACAATGATGCTGATTTAACTGGTGCTAGAGTTGAACATATGTTCAAGACGGAAGGTAAGATAACGGTAAAAGCCATTGCGTGGGACGAAAATCCGGAGAAACCTGGCTCGGCAAATTTAGTGATTAATATCGGCGCTGCAGACCGTAATATAATCCAAGAAGCCGGTGCGCTACTGGCTGGTGAAGAAGCCAGTCCAATCGCTCAGGTTGGCCTAGTGCTAATCTTGATTCTGTTGTTAGTTCTAGTGGCCAGGCGTCGTGAAAGTTCAGCCAAAGCCAAAAACTGGCAACGAGATGATTTAGATGATGCCTTTGATGGCGAGGATAATTTAGCATCAGTGACTAGAAAACCAGCCTCACCTCCGCCAGGCTTTGTCTTCGAACAGGCACTACAGATTGCGCCAAGTTCAGTGGATAGCGGAGATATTTCTATCGATGATTTACTTGAGGGGCCAAAATTACCAGAAGCAGGGCTCCCAGATGGCTGGTCCATGGAACAGTGGAATTATTACGGCCACGAATGGCTAAATTCTCAAAAATAGGTAACATGTTCAATAAATCGACTCTCTCAAGTAATAGAACGATATGGGACTAACATGTTTAAGCAACGCTGCTTGGCTATACTTCTAATTTCAATTATGTTTATTGCTCCATTGACTAGCCTCAATGACTCCAAACAAGACAGACTATCAGACACTCCAACAATCAGTGAAAGTGGCACACTAAATGGTTGGCCTGATGTCCCAACATGGCGAATTGGTGACAAGTACACCTATGAAACTCAATTCGATGTTCAACAATTGATTCAACAAG
>CAXGZX010000010.1:0-31229 GCA_964014545.1 uncultured Candidatus Poseidoniales archaeon
CACTGGTCAGGCTACTAGTTGATGGTAACGAATATGGCTCATCATCGATAATTAATAATGGAGTTGCATCAATTCAGTGGGTGGTTCCGTCAGTAGGGGAAGATGTTGAATTAGAAATAGATGTTCTACCCTTAAAGAATCAAGACGTAAGTTACGAAGTTGCTAGGCAAATTGAGTTTGGTTATGATTCGGTCTCACCACAACTATTGTACATGAATATAGATGAGTTTGACCACTTTAAATCCAGTCCTTCTAAATCACTAGAATTTACTATTACTGACCGGCCAGTGTTGCCTTCACAAGCAGAAATTAGTATTTGGCGCTCTTGGTCAGACGACCTTAATATGAATGGTGATATAGATGAAGGTGAATATTTCACAAAAGAACTGCAAATACCTTCCAACCTAATGACTCTAGAAGGGGTTTATCACTATAATTTAGACACATCATCAGCGCCTGATGGTGGTTATGCTAGGGGTTGGATTACCGTTGCTGACTCAGCAGGAAATGTATTGCCAGATTCTGGCAATATGACAAACCCGTTATTCAATCTTCTAATCAGTAGTGATGGATCTCCTCAACTTGGATATTCAGAACTCGCTTGGGAATTTGGTATGTTGCCATGGCTTCATCCAGGGGAAAATATAACTTTACAGATTCCAGTATGGGATAAAAATGGCGTGACGGATATTACCAATCTAGAACTTGATTTGTCGATAAACCAACCAGATTCTTCTACTATCTCTTGGAATCGACAAACAGATATTTGCTCGTCATCTACTCTTTACATTGAAATCTTAACATGCTCTATGGTTGGGGAAACAGGTACGGGATTATTCACTAATTCCGGCGAATTTACCGTTACTTTTCAGCTTAAATGGGGATTTGACCCGGATGATAGTGTAATTAGAACACCAAATCTTATTCTAAGCGATCTTAAAGGGCAATCCACAGTTGTCCAGCTGACAGAGTTAAACTGGCGTTACTCTGGAGAGATGTCGGTAGACCAAAGCAGTATAGAATATTCAATAACTGGAAATAGTGAATCAAGTAGCGGCGCATGGGTAATGGCTAGAGAAGAAATTGAGATTAGTGGACTCTTAAAATGGGTCAAAACAGGTAGAACAGTTAACCAAGAACTACAATTGATGTATAATCTCGGTTTAAACATCGCCAACGTAGAATATACCTCCGGGATGTTTAACGGGACGATAATCAGTCCAGCATCAACAGGAAATTATGCTTTGGATATTGCTTTACTCAATGCACCAAATGGAGCGTCAATAACGCCTCCTTCTTCTCCATTATTGTGGTTTATTGTTGATGATACGGCACCTTCGATTGTTAGCATTGATTCCCCTTCTTTAATCGACGTTATCAAAGAAGATTTATGGAGTGATTTAAACCTAAAATTCACCATGTCTGAGAACCTGTTTTTAGATGAGGAATCAGTATATCTAAGCTGGGAAGTACATCGCTCAGGGTTTGGATTCGCCTCATCAAGTATTGCTAACGGCACAGACCTAATTCAAATACTGGGTGGCCAGCCATTCGGCGATAGGATAAATGCCGAAATGAGTATAGACCTTGAATCAGTAATACCTGCAGAAACTAGAACAGAATCTTTGGAATTGAGGATTTGGATTAGTGGTAGTGATATGGCTGGAAATACCTTTGGTTCAGTCTCTGATGAAATCTTTTCACCATTTGCCGTATGGCAGTTAGAACAACAGTTACCCGAATATGTGCTTGCCCAGCCATCCATTGGCACAAATAATGATGTTACTGTAGGCACTCCTCTAGATCTGTCGGTAGTAATTCAAAACATTGGGCAATCAGATGGATTTGCTCAACTTAGAGTAGAGCGAGTAGAAAGCAACGGTGCTAGAACAATTATTCATACCCAAGAAGTGAAAGTACAATCTGGTGGAAGTGGATTCTTCAACCATCGTTGGACTCCCGATAGAGATGGTTCTATGTGGATTGAATTCATTATAGTTGGAGGCCCTACTTCACAAACTGAAACATTCTATGCCAGCGATGGAGAATCAGATGGTTTCTTTGGTGGAATTGCTGAGATTAACCCGGTTTTATTGATTATAATATTCCTATTAATCGCTTCATTGATCGGTTTGATAGTTTTCGGATTAAGAACACCTAATGCCAATAATAACCAAAGATTGCCGGCGAACAAAAATTTCCAAAAGGCAGCAAGACAAATCCCAGTACCCCAACAAGAGTCACATTATGCTCAACAACAAGTTGTTCCTTCTCCCGGCGATAATCCATATCAATGATTACGAAGCCTTCAAATGATTTTCGCAATTAGATAAACTGAGGGAGTAGGAGGGCTGCTGACAGAGTTCGACTCTGAGGAAAGTCCCCTCTCCATAGCGCATGTGCCTCACAGAAGAGAGAAATCAGAGATGGTTAGGTCAATGCAATAGAAACGAACGAGGTAAGGGTGGTACAATGATGTTGCAAGACAGAGGTTTCCTTATTATCGATGAAACGAGCAACCGCACAGGAGCAAGTCCAAGTGGTTCCATTGAGATTGCGCGTCTAGGAACAGGTAGGATGCTTAGTTGAATGCAGTCACCGCAAGGCAACAGAAAGGGGCTTACTCCCTACTCCCTCATTAATCTTCTAAGACGGCATCTAATGGCTTCATCGAAATAGGTGAAGATAGGGCTATTCCTTCACCATAATCAACCCAATATGGTTCTCCCTTTATTGCCCCTTTGACTACTTTTTCAGAAGTTATCACGGCCGGCATCAAGAAGGTACTGGTGATGAATGCGAAAATAATCAATAAGCACATTATCATGAAGAAATTTTCGAGGCCAGGGAAAGTAACTAGGAACCCAGCACCAATTCCACTTACTGTGGTGATTGTTGTCTCAAATATTGTTTGACCAGTCTCTTCTATAGAATTCGCAATACCAACAGGTGTTTCACCTTCCTCTTGTATTCTATGCATCACGTGAATGGAATCATCAACTCCTATACCAAATACAATTGTCCCAATCATTGCGGTAAATATGTTGACATTGACATCAGGACTGTTCATCAATAGAGGTTGCCATAATATTACCACAGCAACAGGTATCATGGTGATGATTCCTAATCTTATTGATCTAAACACAATTGCTAGGACAATTGTTAGAATTATCATCGTTACAATTGTAGTAAGGTTTTGTGAACTATGGATTCCTTCATTAATATCCAGTGATACAGGAAGTCCACCAGTTAGTTTGGAAGATTCAGTGCCTTCAAGTCCAGTATCTTCTGTCAACATATCATCTATTTGCTCACGAAGTACTGCGGCTTCATTTAGATTCATGTAAGGTTGAGTCACATAGATTATACCTTTCGTGCCTCCTTCATTTAGCAGCATAGATTTTACTTCATCACTCAATGTATCAAATACAATATTGACCATGTCTTTTCTTAGCTGTTCTCTACCACCTTCTCCACTAGCATCAAGCAGTAACCAGGCATGACATTCGATTGGGTCATTTGATTCCCAACACGGCTCGTGAAGTAAGTCCCATAAGGTGCCTTGGTACAAGTTAATATCTTCATTAAGCCCAATTGTAACAGGAATAGTCCTCAAGAAAGTAACAATACTGGTAGTATTTGTTCGCTCTACATCGCCGATTTGTTGTTCGAGGTGGTCAATAACATCTAGAACAGGTAAATCTCTAATCCGGTCTGTATTGTTATTATTGGGTCGCTCTTCGGCGCTGAAGATGAAAAGTGAGGTTTGTCCTCCACTAAAATATTCAGAATATTCTGCTAGTGAATCCAACGATTCAATCCCATCTGGTGCTTCTGATGAACCGGTTATTGGTTCATTCATGGAATCTAAGCTAATAATGCCGTAAAATGTTACTGAGCCAAAGATGAGTAGGATAATAATAAATCCCTTTACCGGTATCTTACCAATATTCTTCCACATTGTAGGGTTTGTTCGTTTATTATATTTCAACATCCAAGCCAGTGTTGGTACTAGAATTATGCTGAGAACTAGTGTTGAAGCGATACCCAAAACTAAAGTTACACCAACGGAGCGAATAGGAGATACAGTGACAATTTGAGGGGCAATTAGCACTGAGAATCCGATAATTGTGGTGATAGCGGAGAGAAATACTGCCACGCCAGTTGAACTAGCCATTTCTAATACGCATTTTTTATAAAAGTCAAAATCCCATAAATCTGGTACTTTGAGTGACTTTTCCCCACGCTTTTTCCGTCTCGTATTCTCTTCAATCATTTTTTCTAATTCTTTACGCCGTACTTCTTCAATACGATTTACCATGTGAAGTGCGTAATCAACACCTAGGCCAATTAGGATAGGAAATGTGGCAACAATCATTGGAGTCAAAGTAATATCTAGAATTACTGAAGAGCCAAAAGTAAATGCTAAAGCCATCACGATTGGTGTTCCAGTTATGGCAACGACTTTCAATGAACGATGTAAAAGGGTGATGACAAGTACAGTAAACAATATTGACCAAGGTAAAATCATAAGCAGGTCTTCATAGATTGCATCAGAAATATCCTCTAGAACTTTGGTCAAACCAGTAACTGCCATCATTGGTACTTTTTGTTCTTCCGAACTATCTGACTTTGGACGATTATCTACTACTTTTTCAAAATGCGCTAGGAGCTCCTCAAAGTTGTTGAAATCGTCGATTTCATCAAAATTTTGATTCATCCCGACAATTATTGCAGTAGTATCCCAAATTCCGTCTTGATTGGTATCTTTAATCAAGGCGTCAAAACTGCCATTTGATTGCTCAATTATGGTGTCAATTCTTTCTTGCTCAGGAATTGCATATTCACCACCGCCTGGCAATTGATCACAATCTAAGTCAATGATGGGCACTCTTGTATCTACTCCATGTTCACAGAGTGAATTGTTAAATCGACCGTCAGCTGAATTAATCTCCTTGATTACTTGTGCAGGAGATATTATCCATAAAACTCCATCATTGCGACCATTATCGTTTTTATCATAATCAATACCTCGGCTGATAGAATCTCCACCGACATTTCTGTCGTCGCCTTCAACCCAACTAATTATTTCTAAAACTTCTTTGTCAGTGATATTAGTCTCACCTTTATCCCATTCTGGTTGGTCATTTTCATCAAGAGGAGGATCTGCATTGTTTGATTTAATGTAAATTACCGTAATATCAGTAGACCATTCTTCTCTAACCTCTAGGAGTAGCTCTGTAGAAGGTGCGCCATCGGGCAAGAAAATTTCTACATCATCATCAATTTGTGATTGAAATGCCATGCCCTGTTGGGCAAAAAATGCTGCAATAATTACCAATAGAATTACTACAGTAGCTGGTGAAGTTAGAACATTAGTATACATTTTGTCCAAAGATTGCATGGCTTTTTTACCAGCAATAACTTTGAGTTCTTTGCCCTTTGCCAAAGCAGAGCTAATTGGCCCATCATCTTGATTTGATGGCTCGCTCATGGTTGTTGGATTAAAGCGAGGGATTTGAACAATCCTGTCGATAGTTCACTAAATCTTAGATTGTGTCTAATTCAGTCTAGGCCAAATTCTTTGACAATTAGATGTCTTAAGAATCCTCTAGCAGACTGCAATACCAGCCCAGTTGCCATAAGTGAAAGTCCTAACACACCAATCCAGACCGCAGACAACCCTGGACCGATGTAACTGTCAATTTGTCCAGTTACATTTTGCGCTAAATTTAGCCCCATTGCTGCCCCGGTGGCAAATAGTCCAAGACCTGGAATGCCTAGCACTAGCAATGGTTTTTTGTGTGATAAGGAAACAAGTGCCCAGGATAATACGGTAAATCCGTGTGATACAGCGGTGAAATTGGAGCCTTTTGGAACATCATATCTTACGACAGTGGGGACTTCAGAAATCTTGAGTTGCTTTTCATGAGCATCTTCTAACATTTCTAAAGACAATTCCATTCCTTCGCAATCAAACCTCAACACTTCAAGCGCATGAGCGGAAAATGCTCTAAATCCAGATTGAGTATCTTTGATGGAAATATCCCTGGATAAGTTACTTGCAGCAGTGATTACTTTAATCCCCAGTCGACGATATGCCGGCATATCAGTTCCTCCACCTCCATCGATGAACCTTGAGCCGATTACGAAATCTGCTTGTTTGTCAAGAATTGGTTTGAGTAATGTGGGTATATCTTCCACCTTATGCTGACCATCACTGTCTAGCACTACAAGAGCAGTAGCTTTCATTTCAATGGCTTTGATAAATAGTGATTTTAACGCACCGCCATATCCGCGATTTATCCTGTGACGTATTACCGTTGCACCACACGCTTCGGCAATTCTGGCACTTGAATCAGACGATCCATCATCCACACAAATAACCGCGTCGGCATATTTCAATGCTAAAGTTACAACCGTTCCAATTGTTTCTTCTTCATTGTACATTGGCATGCCGGCAACGATGAAGGTTTCACCCTCATCAGCCTTAGTCGTCCCATCAAGCACAGTAAATCGGCTAATCGGGGACTATATATGAGTATTGATAAAATTTATATCATAAATTAATAGTTTGATACCTCAGTTGGGCCGAAACCAAAATTGAGGCATTGAGCGAAATGCTGGGGAAATAATTTAATTTTAATCAAATTGTGCAAATTGTAGTTATTTGATAGTTTAATCTACCATTTGACTGATAGTTGTAACAACTCTCTCTCCGTCAAGTACCTTGTTAAGGGCATTAACAGATATTATCAGAGGGACATATTCTTGTCCATCACTTGTTACGTATGTTTCACATTCGGTAAATGCGTCGGTGTTTATTGAAACTTTTACCGCGCCACCTGCATTGCTCTTTCTAACATACCCAACCAAGTTGGTTTTGTTTTCTACATCATTCATCATATCTTTTCCTGGTTTATTTTTAGCCATTTTTACACATCCGCTGCTTGTGCAGCAACTATCTTAATCAAATCAAAGGTTATGAAAGTCTTGATAGGTCATTGTGATGAAACCATTCTCCTTATACGGTCGCGTTGAGTGGTAGGTTTATGCGCGCATTGGTGACTGGTGGTGCAGGATTTATTGGGTCACATCTAATTGATGCATTGATTGCATCGGGGTACAAGGTTAGAGTTATTGATAATCTTTCAAGTGGAAAACTGGAATTCATAAAAACACACATTACAAGTGGACATCTAGAATTTCAAGAAGGCGATCTAACCTTATTAGAGGATGTTAAAACTGCGACAAAAGGTATCGACTGTGTGTTTCATCTAGCAGCAAATCCAGATATTAGGCTGGGGACAAGGGTTACTGATACCGACCTAAAACAAGGAACAATCGCCACATATAATTTGCTGGAATCGATGAGAATTAATGGCGTCAAGAAAATCGCTTTCGCTTCATCTTCAGTAGTTTACGGAGAAGATGCACCTCTACCAACGCCAGAAAGTTATGGTCCATGTCTGCCAATTTCCCTTTATGGGGCAAGTAAATTAGCATGTGAGGGCCTAATTACCAGTTGGGCTGGAACTTTTGATTTTCAGGCATGGATTTTCAGGTTTGCCAATATTATCGGGGAAAGAGGGACACATGGGGTAATCTTTGATTTCATTCACAAACTAAAAAATGACAACTCTCGTCTAGAAGTATTAGGAAATGGGCTACAAGAAAAATCATACATGGAAGTAAAAGAATGTGTAAATGCAATAATGCATGTATATAACACTCAAAATAAACAAATTAATCTGTTTAATTTAGGTAGCCATGATACCTGTTCAGTAAAGCGAATTGCTGAGATTGTAACTGAAGAGACAGGGTATACTAACGCCAAGATAGAATATACAGGTGGCTCAAGAGGTTGGGCTGGAGATATTCCTCGAGCTCGACTCGGTATAGAAAAAATGCTTTCAACAGGTTATGCTGTGGAATATAACAGCGAGGATGCGGTAAGGTATACTGCAAGGTCTCTAATAGATGAAATAGGATTGTGAAATGATGGAAGGAAAACTCAGAAAAGATTGCCACGCCGGCGCAGTTGGAAGTGCAGCGCTATCAGTTACCTCGTTATTTTTCATTGCAATAATGATAATCGCATTTACTGCTAATCCAATTGCGATTGGAACTGATGTTGGAGAACGAGCCCCTGATATTGAAGGTAAAATGTATAATGGGACCGCTTGGACTGAATTTGATTTTGAAAGTTATTTTGATTTAACCTGGGAAGCAGGCAACACCACAGGACAGTGGGTTGCTATAGAATTCATGGATACCGATTGTCCAGCTTGTCAAAATGCTGCCTCGACATACGGTGACTGGGCTAATGATTACAGCGCTAATAATCCAAACTGGAATGGCCCCCATGTGAACTTCTTAGCAAGTGCAACAGAATTAACCGGACATGATTCAAGCCGGGCTGAAATTCAAGAATTCCGCGCAGGATACAATCATAACTTCCCTTACATTGACGATATTGACCAAGATAATATGGATAAATGGGGGATTCCTGCAACTCCTACCTACTTCCTAATCCAGCCAGATGGTATAGTTGCATGGAATTCTGATGATAGGTCAATGACTCTTGCTGGCGCAATTGAAGAACTAACACCTAACGGCGGTGCCTGAAATGCTCGATAACTTATTGATTGCAGCTTACTTGATACCGACATTATTCGGTCTATTCCTGCTTTCTCCAATGGGGCGCTCGGCAGCTGATTCATTGTCTAGTCGGTTCGAAATTTTATCCACTGTGCGTGGTCAAATTACTGCAGGTCTGCAGATTATCACCTTCTTCGGTTTTGCAGTGTCAGCACAAACGTTTTGGATATCTTCAAAAATTAGCGAAGGAGGAAATTTCTGTACATCATCAACAGTATTCTCATGTGATGATTTGTTAGGTAATACTGAGCTTAATGTCGATCCGTTCTTTGGATTCTCATGGGGCTTTATTGGAATGCTGGTAAACGCTTTCTTGTTATTCATGGTGCTGGTTATCAAGAACGATCCAAACGGGGAGTACACTCAACGTTTTATTCAGTTGGGTACACTGATTACCGGAGCAGGTATTCTCGTAATATTGTTGCTTGTTTCTTATGAGGTTGAAGAAGGAAAAATTTGCCTCTATTGTACTACTGCCCACATCGCCAATGTTGCTGCATTAGTTGGTTTCCTGCGACTTAGAAAACTACACGACGATAATGCAGCATGGAAAGCAACCTCGGCCAACTAATTGGTGATATTGTGAACTCTGAAACTAGGATTTGGTCGATAATTACCACTTTATCTTTAGCAGCATTATTGATTTTATTAGCCCAACAATATGGCGGTGACTTGTTCAATCAATCTTCTGATGATGCTTCGGAAAATGATGAAATTGTACTAGCTAGTACCGCAGATGACCCAGATCCAATTGCGCAAAACTGCCTAGATCATTCTGGTTTAGCAAGACACGACCATTCAAATCTCAATATATACATTAATGGAGTTGAAAATGCTATTCCCTCATCTGTTGGTATCAACACCGAGGTGTGCAACCAAGAAGGTGGAAATATGCATACAGTTCATACTCATGATGCGTCCGGTAAATTGCACATCGAATCAAATGAAGATATTGATATTCCAATTGGGGTATTTTTTGATATTTGGGGCGTCCATTTTAATGAAACAGGAATCTTTGACTATCGCGTAAATTCTACTCATGAATTGATCATGACTGTTGATGGGGTTACTAATTATGACTTTGATAACTATCTACTTGTTGATGGGATAGAGATTGCTTTAGTGTACCAAGAGAGAGCTGTCTAAGGCACAAACATTCCTTCAAACAAAGCCGCGTCAGTGGTGCCAGAGATTTCTTTCATTTTGACTACGGTTATGTCTATACTGTCAACAGATGAACTGTACATCCTTCTAACTTCATGAAGCAGACTTCTTTGAGCATCTTGTAAATCTTCACCAAACAAGACAGTCATGTGGTGAAATTTCTCTTGGTTGACTACTGCAATGTATTCTACATACCATTCTTTTAGAGGTTCATCCTCTTGCCACGAAACATCTTCCCATGATTCTTCCATGTTAATACATGGTCACGGTAGGTTATCAAGTATTTGGTCAGATGTTCGCGAATTATACCGGTAAACGGTAATATTTTATGCATTTAAGGCAAATTCAAGAAGACTTACGCTCATAAATTGCCCACATCACTCCTATTGATGCCATCGAAAAAACTATTATTTTTAGATAATCTTTGGTTTGGTCAACAGTGATATCTCGGTAAGCGAACTCTACTAATCCTAAGTTTTCGCCTAACATTGAATTGTTAGACAGTTCATTTTCTGTTGATTCATGAATTAATACTAAACTAAACTTCTCACTATTGTTAAACGTCACAGAAAAATTGTCTGAACAATTGTCACTACTTGCCGCACTGAAACCGACACTTTGACTAATGTTATTTTGCAACAAATTACACGTAGCAACCGCAGTTACTACTCTGTCTCTATAATCTCCGGCGGGGTTAACAAAACCTTCTGGGACAACAAGCTCATGCTTCATCAAAAGGAACGTCAATTGAGTGTCATATTCAACAGATATAGGGTTAAAGTTGGTTATTTTTGCAGTATACAGGTTTGAATTTTTATTTATGCTAAATCCCAGTTGAGAATATTGTTGATTTTCTGTTTCTTTCTTGAGGATGTCTTTCTGCACATCAGGCCATGAATTTGGTCCAACTCTAACTTCTCCACCTTCAACCACAAAAGAAGGTGTTGAGCCTAAATCAGGGTTAATTAATTTCATGCGTTCAATCCTATGGCTTGCAGCCTCTGGCTGAAAAGCATCTTCGCCGTCAGATGGATGATAGGTTACAATACTAATTCTAGATCCGTGCGAATCAGCAACTTGCTGTAAATACGGGTCAATCTCAGCACAACTTGCACACCATGTAGCGCTTAACTCTTCAACTAAAATAGTTCGACCGCCGGTGATAATTAGTTCTTCATCCCAATCACTTGAATATTCTTTTACAACTGCTGTAACATTCGAGGTCTGCATAGATAATGTAATTAGAACAGTGATAAGAACAGCCAAACCGATGCGTCGATTGAACATAATTTCTGCTCCTTGATTAACCGTAGAAGGTCTTCCTCTTTCAGTATATGTCCTAATGTGTAGGCTAAGTTCATTTGTGAGATAGTTGAGCCGTGGGTGAGGGGAATTATGGCAGACCACTGGATTGAGAATCACAAAAGAGATTCTTGGAGGCGTCAAGCCAAGGCCAGTGGTTACCGTGCAAGGTCTGCATTTAAGTTACTACAAATTCAAGAAAAGTTCAAACTTGTAAGAGAAGGTGATGTAGTGCTTGACGTAGGGTGCCATCCTGGTGGATGGGCACAAGTAGCAGTTGAATTAGTCGGTGATGAGGGTACTGTAATCGGTATTGATTTAGAACCATGTCAGCCGGTTGAGGGTGCGGTGTTATTGGTAGGCGATATTACCGAGAAATCTACCCAAGAAAGAATCTTTGCAGAATTAGAAGGTAGAGTTATCAATACAATAGTTTCTGACATATCTCCCGATATTACTGGTAATTGGGATGTAGACCAAGCAGTCGCTATGACTTTAGTTGCTGATGTTCTTGATTTTTCTCTTGATTTATTGGGCTATGGTGGTTCGTTTACCACAAAAATATTCCAAGGAGTCGGAATTGAGGAGCTAATCGAGGCAATTAAACCATACTTCTCAGAAGTGCGAAGATTCTCTCCAATGGCATCAAGAAATTCTTCTTCCGAGGTATACTTAGTATGTCGCAATCACATGCCATGGAAGCGTGGCACTACTGTAGTAAGAAAAACCTATGAAGAATTATTGGATAAAAAACTAAACCCTGAATCTAATGAAGTTGAAACTGAAGTATATTCATCATTTAAAATCCGCAAGAAAAAACCGGTCAATTGATTTATCAACATTAATGTCAATCTTCTAGTTATGAAGAAAAATAGTAAGTCAATAACCAAGCCTAGAGTGTACAAAAAAGGACGACAATTTGTCACAGACCTGAGGCCGAACCGGCCAGTTCGCCAACTTGATCTAATTATGCTGCGGATATATCCCCGTAGGCTAATCTATTCTGAATCTTATACCGGTCCGGTCGCGGCAGCTTGTGGTAGGGATGAAACGGGACTTGTTGGTTTGATATTGTGGAATGAACAGATAGACCAAATAAGAATTGGCGACATCATTAGAATCGAATCCGGTTGGTGTCAAATGCGTGACGGAGAGTTAGTTGTCAGCACTGGTTCCACCGGTAAACTGAGAATCATTGATAGATAAATCTACTAATTTGTTGTGAATCTATCTTTTGTAATCTCACGCAACCATAAAGAAGGGAAGGCCGTGGGCAAGTTTGTTCCTGAGGCATTGTTATGAGTGAGAAAGCAGTAAATTGTACATCATCCGGAGTTCCGCTAGTTGAGGAAGGGTCAACCTCCTTCCCTTGCCCTGGGTGTAATGAAGAATCAATCGGAAGAAGTCCTAGATGTAGAAACCAAGGAGTTCTATACAACTGTACACAATGTGGCTATCAAGGGCCCTGAGGTGATATTATGGGACTTGTAGTAATGACTTACAAACTAAATCCAGATTCAGATGTAGAGGATGTCAATCCTGAAGCAATCGCAGATTACGTCAAAGGCCTTGCTAATGATGTATATGATGTTCAACAAGTTGAAGTAAAACCTCTTGCATTTGGATTAAAATTCGTTCAAGTTCATGTCGTTATGAATGATGGACCAGGACTTACTGATGAATTCGAAGCATTGATGTCTGCTAAAGCAGGCGTCGGTGAAATTGAAGTTCTTTCAATGGGCCTTATTTGATCACAACTGATTCAAAGGACATTGCATAAACTCTCTAAGAAGAGTTGTAGCATAACTTCCTGAAGATAATGTGAATCTAAATCTTAAACATGCTCCTTCAGGGTGCCAACGACTATTTTCTTTAGGTCCTTGTTGCCATTTCTCTCCTAATGACTCATCAAGAGCAATAGGTACTACATCGACAAATAACTCTTGATAACTTGTCACTAAAGCCCTACGCGTTCCCTTTGATGATAAGCGGGGTATTTCTTCAACTTGCCAATCAATTTGGTCTAGTCCATAATCAGTAATTGCGCCTAGTTCAATCTCCCCAGTTTTCCCCGACGAGGTATACATTTCACTGCCAGGTAAAGGGCCAGTTGTCACTAACCTGCCCAGTTGGCAATTTCTAGTAATTCTAGGTAAGGTACGTTCATCAACGGTAACACAACTTGCTACATCCAGTTGACCCTTTTCATCAACTCTACCCACTAAATCACCAGAAACTGGTACTGAAATTGGCAATCCAGAGGTAATCCTTTGGTGAAGTGATTTATTGAAAATTATTGATTGAGCCGCATGAATGGTCATCAATTGTAGGTTGTTAGGTAATTTTCTAAAAGCCCCAAGATAATCATCAGGTTTATCGATTAGGTGCTCAAGCATTCTTCTTTCAAAACCAAGCCATTTTGGTGCCAATTCTAAGGCCTCTTTTACTGGTCCATGCTCTCTTATGTAGGCTCTAAAATCAGCAACGTCAGCATTCTCTTCATATCCCTTCATAGACAAATAAGTTATAGTTGCCAGCTTAAAATCACCATTCAGAACATGCTTCCCAACTTCAGCTGTAACCGGCCTACCTGAACCAAACCGTTGTGGTCCAACCCAATTGGGGAATAATCCCTCACCAACAGAAGCAACTAATCTGCTCCTTATCTTATCAACTTCTTCTAATGCTTCTTGCTCACTCATCGGTGTGCCATCTTGGTGGCTACATCCTCTAACAACAATAGTAAATCGGTTTCCACGGTGATTGCCAAAACCTATCTTTTGGTGAGTTCTACCTAATATCTCGATTTCTACATCAGGTATTTCGACTTGGGCGACTTTTTGTTGTGTGGCGTCAATGACGAAAGTTTGTTGGGTTATAGCTCGCTTGTCCTTTGTCCCGGCAAAAAATATCCGATTTCTTGAGATTCCCAACCGCTTAGATAAATTGTTGCAAAATTTATTGGTTTCCCAATTAGTCAAAGTGACTCTTGCCACGGTGAACCGACCACGTGAATCTAAGGCTAGAGGTGTTGCAACTTCATCAACCCGAAAATCTGACACTCGAGCCTTTAACACTCCACCTATTCCGGTAGATTTGGTTGCATAACCTTCGAGTCCTATGGCTTTAGCCACAGGATCTAAACTAGTCATTTATATCGCCTTCAAAGCTTTGCATCGGCAAATTCTTTAGCGATAGAACTGACTAAATCGTTCAAAACTTTATCTGCAGCCTTCTTAGATGCAGTGCGAATATAGAATTCAGGGTCATCCAATTCAGGATGTCCTGGGAAGTAATTTGCATACTCGATGTCTTTGTGTTTGTTTAATCGCTCTCTAAGCATTTGCAAACTGGTGTGGCTTTCACCGACTACTCTCAGTCTCAGCTCATTTTTTTCCTTGATAAGTACCTTAACTGGCATGACGAACACCCATCCGAAAAGCCATCTTGTTTTGAACCTTGTCCCATAAGAATCCTTGATTTTAAGCCTTTTAATAATCTAACAACCGCCTTGCTTTTTTACCTAATCTCTGTGGACACCTTATGGACACCATGAAACTTGAGGAGTCCATGGCTGGTTTTGCTGGCAGATTTAGGAAACTTTCTGTCCCCATAATTATTGCTACTTTGCTTATCACCGTTGTGCTGTTAGGTAACTTAGCAACTTCGCCGCCGAGTTTCAATACCGATTTGGATGCCTTTACCCCAGATTCCAGTGCGAAGACTGCTCATGAAAGAATTCACGAGAACTTTCCAAATGAGACCCGGCCGATGTTTATCGATGTTTCATCCGATGATGGACAGAATATTTTGTCTTTGGAAAATATAAAATCCATGTATGTTCATTTAAGAGCCATCGAAAATTTGTCAACTGAATCAGACAAAGGTGTTGTGGTCTGGACCACTACTCCTAGTATTCTTCAAACAGCCCTAGACGAGGAAGCGAATGGTGTGTTGCTGGATAATGTTAGTACTTGGAATCAATTGATTGACTTGATTGCAGCAGATGATGTTGAATGTAGGCTTACCAGCGATGACCAATTTCTCTCTGCCGCAACATATGCTTCGTCTGCATTACTCAACAAAGACCTCGATATCAATCCAACATGTGACTATCTATCCACAGGTGAAGGTGATGGAACTCCAGTAGCGTCTTCGACACTGTGGGTTTTGGAAATCGACCCCGAATTGAATGAGATAGAGCGGAAGGAAATACAAGTAGAAATTCGCAAATTGTTAGATGAAATATCAGCAGAATCATCCCTTGAGTATGGCGTTGTATCACTAGACCTGTTATCGCATGATATCGATAGTAGAACACTGGATAACGTGGCTCTGCTAGTTGGGCTTGCTATGTTAGTAGTAGTGGTCTTACTAATCTTTACCTTTAGATCTGCAAGAGATGTAACCTTCCCACTTGTTGGATTGTCTTGTGCACTGATTTGGACCTACGGGTTACTAAATCTATTTGGAGTAGAATTTTCGGCTTTAGAGGTGGCGGTTGCACCTTTGGTTCTTGGTCTTGGAATTGATTACGCCATACATCTTCAGAGAGCCAATAGTGCTCTAAGAGAGCAATATCCGGACCCAGCCGAATCTTGGCTTCGAGCTTGTGCTAAATTATCAGTGCCGCTTTCTCTAGCGGTAATAACCACTGTAGCAGCATTTTTGGCAAATATAATCTCTCCTCTACCGCCGCTGACAACGTTTGGTATTGCTTTAGCAATGGGTGTTGTTTGCGCATTTATCACTTCAACGGTTGTGGTTGGGGCACTGCATGTATTCTTCAATAGTAAACCCAGGTCAAGCGAATCCCGAGCCTTCACTATGCCCATTTTAACCAATAATTTAGTGAAAGTCCAACAGAAACAACAAGTTGGTATTTTTCTAGTGGTAGTATTTCTTTCCGGTGCTTCTATATTTGGCGCAGCATCACTTGAGACCAATTTTGATCTTGGAGATTTCGTGGATCCAGATATGGAAATAATGGATGTAAGAGATGACCTGTCTGATAATTATGATAGTGCTGGTTGGAAGTTAATCTATGTTCTATTCGAACCCTCTGATGACAATGATAAAATCACCGCCGATGCTGATTTGCTAACTGAATTAAGAGGGTTACATGGGGATTTAGAATCAAATCATGATGTTGTAGGCACGGATGGAACCTTCCCATCTCCATCATACGAGGGTCCATATGTGATATTACGGGATGCTGTTTTGAGAGATTCATCGTTTGGTGATGAACATAACTTAGAGGTATTCCAAGATGGTGGTGTTTACGTCAAGGATTATGATTTCCCTTGCAATCTAGCAGCTGCCTTTGAATCATTATCATCAAATGAAACAATTGCAGATGCACTGAGCGGTGAAACATGGTCTGACAGGATAAGTAACAGTGTATATTTGGAAGATGGTGAAGTAGTTTATCTCAGAAATGAAATAAGAGTCGAGGCAACTACTTCTGCAGAATCAGAAAAAGTGGTCAAAGAATTTGAAAATATGCTCGGTGATGTAGATAAATCAGGGACTTTAAGATTTAATCTTGCGAACAATGCCAATTTGTATGTAACTGGTGATTTAGCTATGCTTCAGTCGGTCCTAGAAGGGCTATCATCATCACAAATAGAATCAACATTAATTTCACTCGCAGTATCATTTTTGGTGTTATTCTTGTTAACTAGAAGGATTATGCCTGCTATAGTTATTCTATTCCCTGTCGGTATCGCGTCCCTTTGGGTTGTTGGTTCTATGGCAGTAATCGGTCTGAAATGGAATGTATTGACCGTAATGGTAACGGCACTTACTTTGGGTATTGGCATAGACTACTCAATCCACATGTGGCGACGATTCGAAGTCGAATTAAAGCGTAGAAATAATCATTGGGACGCACTTAGAGCCTCGATATCAACTACAGGGGTGGCTTTGATTATGAGTGCGTTAACAACATCATTAGGATTTATGGTATTGTTATTTTCACCAATGCCAATTATTCAAGACTTCGGATTGATAACTGCAATCACGGTTGTATTCTCGCTACTTCTTGCTTTGGTTCTCTTGCCGGTACTTATGGAATTATCAGCACGCAGTAAGGAAGAAGAGGTTATTGAGAAAGAATTTGAACCTCAACTCGATGATTTAGCTTGATAAAGCCGTAATAATTTGCTCCATCACTAGATTCTGTTCCCTCGCAATTAATGCCAATGATAGCCATATTGTAGCATATCCTAGAGCCTTTTGTTTACGCTCTGCTCTTCTTTCAATTTCTTCCACAGGAATTTTAGTTTGACGGGCTATATATTTCATCAACCTGCTTGATAGTTTACTTCGAGGGTCTGTTGAGCTACTTGGCAAAGGTACTTTTGCGTCAAAAGTTGTTTCTGGCTTTGCTTTAGCCGGTTGAGATTTTGAGTTGTCAACTTCGTCAGTGGTACTTGTGCCAAAATCAATAGGCGACATCAGCCTAGACGGCCTGGGAAACCAACCTATTGGCGTTGAGACATCTTTTATGTCAAAATTGGGGCTCAATTCATCCCGATCGCCTACTAGCCATCCAGTTTCCATTAACTTACTGACTACTTGTTCAGATTGGTCCGGGCTGAGCCATTCCATATCAAATGATAAAACACGTTCTAAGTCAATGTCGGACATTTTTTTGATGCCTCGAAAGCATAGTGCTATGACTCGACGAATATCTTCATAATCTTCATCGGTCACATACTCTACAATAGTCAAAACCTTTTCAATCTAATTGTTGAAATTTGTCTTAATTAATCAACAGGTTCATGTCATCAGTCCTCTTGCACAGGTCGCGGGGGAGTTGTTGTGAGTAAAGAGTACATTGCCAGAGACCCTCGTACTGGTAAACCTCTCAATGTTGCTAGGTCTAAATCCAAGAAGCAGTATATCGAAACAGAACAGGGTCCTTGGATGGCAATTCCTGACCAAGATATCATTCCTTTGGCCATGGGGGCAATAGATGAATGTAAGATTCCTTGGCGCTCTAAGGATTATCATCTTACACGAAAAGATGGCATTATGGCTCTAACTAGAATTAAGGGTGTAAGGGCTAATGAAGCACACAAGGCATTATTGCTCGGGCTTGAGGATGATGAACCTGAAATACGTGTCTCTTCACTCAAAGCCCTACCAGAGGTTGCGACTCAAAAATCTGATGAATTGTTTGATTGGTTGTCAGTTTTGCTTGATGATGGTGATCTTTCGGTTAGAAAAGCCGCTAGTGAAGCCCTTTCATTCTCAGCTCCGGTGTTTCCTTCAGGTGTTGACATAATAATTCACAATGAGTTGAGATCAAGCGATAAAAACCGAAGTAAAGCAGCATTCAAGGGTCTAGATTTACTATGCGAAGCTTGGCCTGAGGTCGCTTGTGATCACATTGATGAATTATTCCTAGAGCCTGATGCAGAGTTAAGGACCAGAGGCGCTAAATTACTTGGAAAAATTCTAACTAAGGGTGGCTCTGCTGGCTGGGATCTAATTTCTTGGGCTCTCAATGATCATGAATCATCCGTAAGACGTGCAGCCGCCAAAACGCTTCCAAGACTAGCTAAGGTCGATACAAGAATTGCCACAATCCTCGCTGAAAGAGCACTTTCGGACTCTGATTCACAAGTAAGAGTCAGCGCGGTTAAGGCGATTAGATTACTAGACAAGGATAGTGGGCGAGCCAAGGAATTGATTCTCAAAGGTGCTTCATCAAGAGACTTGAATGTTAGGAAGGCATGTATCGATATGTTGCCAATACTTTACGGTGAAGAAGTCCTTCGTGGCATTGCTATTGACCTGTTGAAGACAGAGACAGATTCGCAATTAATTAAATCACTAAATCAACTTGCTACAGATGATTCTTTGGAGGGTTCTGAAGCAACTAAAAACAGATTCTTGGCTCCGGCTCCAGCAGTTCCGAAATTAGATCGTGAAGTTGCCGAAGCAGCGGGTAAAAGAATTGGTTTAGAGCCTGTTATGCCAGATAAAAAGCCAGAAGAAATAACTGAGCCACAACCTGCGGAATTGAATTCTAATAATCCTAAAGGTTCTAGTTTATACCGCAGTATTTCACAAGATGAAATGATGGGTTATGATGATGATGAGTATTGATTACCCATTTTTGGTTGTCGGCATTGTTAAGAAGGGGCCGTTGTTGGCCAAACTGCATAAGGTGTAGTTATGAGTGACACACAATTCAATGATAAGGCTGAACAATTTGACAGACTTTGGGATGGAATTACTCCAAAAGGGGTAAATCGAACAAAGTCTTTGAAGTTTAGACAATACATCTTAGAGCACGTACGTCAGACTCGCAGGCCTTTGAATAGAGAGAACGCCCGTAAATATTGGATGGGTATTCTTCAACAAGAAATAGCCGAGCAGGATAACTTTTGATTAAATGGAGGACTACCGCCGTCCGGTGGTCCGTAAGATAAACTGGGCGGAGGTGAAAAAATGTTCACAAAACAAAGATTCGACAACTGGCCAATCAACCAATCAATCATTTCAGGACTAACTGGACTGGGTTGGGAACTGGCAACACAAGTGCAAAAAGACACCATTCCTCTGGCTTTAGAAGGTTCTAACGTAATTGGACAGGCTAGAACAGGTTCTGGGAAAACTGGAGCTTTTGGTATACCAATAATCCAGGCATGTCAGCCTAAAGGTGAGTTACAAGCTTTGATTCTTGCACCAACTAGAGAATTAGCCAACCAAGTATCTATTGAAATGAATACTATTCAAGGAGATTTAGGCTTGACCATTATCACGGTATATGGTGGTACAGACTTAGAAAAACAGGCTCGACAATTAAATGATGGAGTTGATATTATTGTTGGAACTCCAGGTCGTGTTATGGACATGACAAAAAGAAAATACATTGATTTGGATAAACCATCTATTTTTTGTTTAGATGAGGCAGACAGAATGCTGGATATGGGGTTCTTCCCAGATATTAATTGGGTCATTGAAAGAATGAATAATAGAACCCAAACATTACTATTTTCTGCTACCTTTCCTCAAGAAATCCTTGATGCAGCATATGAATTCATGGAAGACCCAGAATTTGTATTAACTAATACTGAAGAATTAGACGTACCGCCTATTGAAATGTTTAGCATTAAAGTCGGTCGAGCAAACAAACTGTGGGCTCTTTCTAGACTGCTTGGTAATATGAGCGAGACCGATCAAACAATTGTCTTTTGTAACACTAAGAGAATGGTTGATCTCTCCGTACAAAAATTATCTAGAGCCGGGATTGATGTTAAAGGACTGCACGGAGATTTATCACAAAATCAGCGCGAAAAGATTCTGAATACCTTCAAAGCTGGAGAAATTAACACCATTATAGCCACAGACGTTGCGGCTAGAGGTATAGACGTTGATGGTATCACTTTAGTGGTAAATTATGATGTTCCCGATGATATGGACAGTTTCATCCATCGAGTAGGAAGAACCGGTAGAATTGGTAGAGAAGGACAAGCTTGGAGTCTAGTATCGAAAAATGATTCAGGCCAATTATCTCGAATCATTGCTACATACGGGCTTGACATTAAAGCAGTTGAAGTACCTAAATTAGCCGATGGTGCCTCAAAGGATACAATCCAATACAAAGATGATTATCTTGAAACCGCCGATGTATTTGGCTTCGTACCAATCAAGATTACCTCTAGCAAGGGTATCACCTCCTCTAGCCGGAAAATTTCCATGTGGCTAGCAGAAAAAATGCGTTGTGATGAATTAGCCATTGGTCAAATCAAAATGGTAGAAAACTATGCACTTGTCAATGTCCATTCCTCAAAGGTTTCATTGGCCATGAAAGCCTTTGAAAAGTATGAATTCTCGGGCGAAAAACTCACTGCTGTGATTTGATTACTCGCTTTCACTTATTGCAGAAGGCCAATGGCCCGCCAAGTTACGCTTCTCTACTTGAACAATAGTAAATGCTGCAACCAACAATCCAATTCCAGCAAGTGACCATGCAGTGTTAATGGCATTATCCCATGTATTTTGAGCAACCATACATTGATTGGTAGCGATACTGGAGTATGAGCAGAAATCTAGGGTTTCTTTGGCGTCCATTGCTTGTTCATTGGTAGTCACTGAATAAGCTGACGCTGCTAACATTATTACTACAAAACCAAGCACTGCGAAATGAACCTTATTCCAAGATTTGCGTATAAAAACGCGATATTTTTCATTGCTGCCAGATGATTCAATTGCTCTTGAAGGTCCGCCAATTTTCCAGAACCAAACTAACCACATGAGGACCAATATTAGCAAAAATCCCCAAGTATAGACTGTTTCATGAAATTGCCACATTGAATTTAAGCAGGCAGGATTATTTGGATCAATAGCGCATGCATCTGCTGCTATCGGGTAAAATGCCACTAACCTAACAATGTTGAGTACGTAAACAATTGAACACATTACAACTATCGAACGTAATTTTAATTTCTGAGAAACGCCATCAGTCATGATTACCAAAGTAGAAATGAAAATCATTTCATGTATTCCAGCACACTCATCTGAAACATATAATGCAACAGTGTCTAGTACTCCTGGGAAATTTTCATTTGATAAATTAACTTGAGTCATCCAACCATTGTTGGTGGTTAATGTTGCTGTTCCTTCGCCGTAAATTATATTGGTCAGGCCACTCCAAATCCAAGCTTCAGTAATCTGTATTGGGACTAATGTATTAGATGGTTGAGTGATAAACCAATAAATCGCTTCAACAAATAGCAACGCAAGAGGTATTTTCAGGTAGGTTTTTGACAAACTAAGTACTTCAGACCAAGACAAATCTTGCTTTGCCCCTTTCTTAGAAGTGGACTTGGTCATGCTAGTGCCTGTAAGTCACTATTCATGAATATGCGGTATGAGCACTTGTCGAAAAACGCATGGTTTGTATACCAACACCGTTTCCATACAAATGACACGGTTATGTCTAGCAACGAGGTGTCCACAAAAGTTACTCATCATCTTGATGTTTTGGGGTTTTATTGTCCCGTGCCATTACATGAAATGAAGAAAGGTTTAGAGCAACTAAATTTCGGTGATGTAATGCAGGTTATTGCTGATGACCCTGAAACTCTTCACGATATTCCAATGTATTTAGGGCGGACAAACCACATCTTGCATGATGTAATCAATTCTTCAGGTGAGTTCACTTTTATCATCGAGGTGTCAAGATGAGTGACATAAGAGAAATTGAGGTTACGGGTGCAGAAGTACCTAGTCAGGCTAAACTGCCGACTACATTTGGTGAGTTTTCTATAAGGGTATTTCACGAAGATTCTACTGGTTTTGATCACGTTGCGCTAACATTAGGAGACATGACTGGTCCAGATCCAGTATTGATAAGAGTTCATTCGGAGTGTCTCACAGGTGACGCATTTGGTAGTTTACGATGTGATTGTGGCCCACAATTACACGCAGCATTAGACGCAATTGTCGACAAAGGCTGGGGTTGTTTGCTTTATTTGCGACAAGAAGGTAGAGGTATTGGACTGCATGCTAAAATTCAAGCATATCATCTCCAAGATAAAGGAGCAGATACCTTGGATGCAAATCTTATGCTAGGTTATCCTGGTGATGCTAGAGATTACCAAATAGCTGCAAGCATGTTAACCAATCTTGGAATCTCAAAAGTATCTTTACTTTCTAACAATCCAAATAAAACAGAGCAGTTGAAATCATATGGAATTGATGTGGTTGATAATGTCCCACTAGTTGTTGGAGTGGGAGATTCAAATAGGTCTTACTTAGAAACTAAAGTTGACCGAATGGGGCATTCTATAGATAAAAATCAACTTGATTAAAACCCTGGGGCCGTGGCCGGGAATTGAACCCGGGCTGGGGGAACCACAATCCCCCGTGCTAACCCCTACACCACCACAGCCATCTAGGTTAGTTTAGCGTGAGTAGTGTGGTATTTCAATAATCCGATTAGTAATTTCGAGTATAATATGCGCATAATTTAACACTAGCCACCCTTGCATTCAATAGTAAAATAGATTCTGCAAAGAGCATGGCGAAGGTTGCGGCAAGAATTCCAGTCTTGATAGTGCTAATTGTCTTGATGTGCTCAAGTATGATAGATGCTGCAGCCAGAAGTGTACATTCTACCGAGGAAGTGGATATATTTCCACAAGGTCAAATATCTAACAATGACGACTGGATAATGGAAGATGGTATTACCTTCACTAGTGATAATGCTCTATACACTGAATCTATGGTAGAAGATAACAGGATTACTATAGAGCATTCAAGACCTGATAACTTCCAAACTTTAACGATGTGGTCTTCATCTTCTCCAACAGATTCAACCTTAGCAACAGGGACCGCAGACCAACAATATTCTACAACTAATGGTCCGGTAATTGAGGTTACAGATTTTGATACTTCCTCAAATGAACAGTATGAGATTGTTGGTGTTAGTATCATTATGTCATTTCATATCCCTGGCGCTCTACAACAAGATCAAGTTAGAATTACCATGAATTATGGTGGTAACTATGAAGAATTAGCCACATATGTCAATACCCAATCTGCAATTGATTACATGAACGGCAGTATGTGGCAGAAAAATATTACCCAATTGTCTTCATGGACATGGGACGACCTTACAGACATCATATTCACCTTAGATTATGTCTCACTTGGCGGGAATGATGATACACAACTGGATGTTGATGCAGTTGGTATTGCTGTTGTTGTAAAGTACCCATGGTATGGTACGGAGTGGGCCTTGGTAGAATCAACATCAAAGAATTTCGTTATGCCAATAATTGATGTATCCTTACAAGACGGGGAGTTCACTAATTTACAGGTTTCAGAATGTGGTATAAAACCAGTTAATGACGGCGTATCAGGGACATGGCTTAGTCCGATTATTACGTCCCAGCCAGGTCAAACATTAGGTCGTATTCATTTCATTCATTCTGCTGTTGATAACAGTGATCTGGCAGTGGAAGTTTCTTATTCTAATGATGGCCAAACCTTTTCTGAATATTATTCTGTACAATCAAATAATTTAGTTGATTCAAATTATCTGAAGATCAAAGTATCGACATCTAACACTTGTCTAGAGTCAATATCTCTAGATTATAACGACCCTAAACTTTCACTAACCGGTAAAATTTTCGGTTCCATTGATGGGCTTGCAACCGATTACTCTCGCTGGAAAGTATTCATCAATAATCAAGAAGCTACCTTTCAGTCAATTGAACAATTAGGTAATTTCACAATAAATCTATCAATTGGCCAGTATATGAATTCCGGAGTAAATGACTTGTCTGTGAAAATTCAGGCATGGTTTAACTGGGATTCTAATGGTCAATCTAGCACTACATTACTAGAGATTTCTTCGATGTCAATTTCAGGCGGCTTTGATGTACAGTGGGACGAAGACCCTGTTTGTCAAAGCATTGCTCCACAATATTTTGCTGAGGATGGGCCAGGATTATTGATACCTCTGATAAACGCCTGTCAAGATGATCGCACTTCAAATGAAAACCTAACAGTCAGTTTATCTGTGGCAGATGATTCATTAATTTCGGCTAGCCTAGTTCAAGAAGATATCAAATTGGTATTATTGCCAGAAACCTTTGGTGTTACTACCGTTACAGTTGTCGTATCCGACGAAGCGGCAAACTCTTGGGTTGAAACCTTCTTAGTATACGTTGAGGAAGTTGATGATTTACCTAATTTAAACGAGTTTCCATCTATCATTCCAGTTGAAAGTGGTAAATCAACAACTATCGCTTTCTCATATTTTGACATTGATTCAACTGGATTGACAGTAACTACTGACAAAACTTGGGCTGTAGTAGACCTAAGTAGTTCCACAATTACTGTCACTCCACCGTCTTTATCTTCATCAATGCCAGTAATTGTTACTCTATGCGACCAGTCATCATGTGTCAATCGGACAATGCTGTTAGAAGTACTCACTTTGGCTGAATTATCTATTGAACAAATAGTGATTACTCCAGAAAATATCCGTGAAGGGGATTTAGTAGAGGTAAGAGTTTATGTTAGAAATTCAGGCCAAGAAGAAGCATCAAGCATTTCTGTAAGATGTCAGAGTGGTAATAACTTAATCGCAATACAATCAATTTCAATCCTAATGCCTGGCCAATTAGGAGTAGTTACTTGTGACTGGTTAGTCTTTGAAAGCGGTTCTAAAACCATTTCAGTAGAGGTTGACAGAGCAAACGAAGTATCTGAAGGAGATGAGAATAATAATATTCAATCTGTAAGTGTAGAAGTTCTCGATTCTAATAGTGATACAACATCCTCCAGTGATTCTATCAAAGCCACTACCGTGTGGATTGCAACATTCATTGGGTTGGCTGTTATAATTGGTCTTTTTACCGTTCTAGCACCAGGTAAAATAAAAAAGTTAGACTAATGTTTATTCGGATATTGTATGTCGGATAATGTAGAATTAGGCCTATAATTTGATAACCAGTTCGTAAAAGGCGCCATTACTTTGAGACTGTGGGGGTCGTTCAACTTAGGTTGACAAAGTAGTATGTGGGAACATGTCAGAATTGAAAATAAGGATTGAAACTGAAGAGTATATTTACGAAGAATACGTTGAAGCTTGACTACTCTTGCTTGGGCCATTGTGGCGGATAACGCTCATGTTCCATCAAGATCATTGCGGGTTTACCGATTTCTCCGGACTCCATATTAGTTAACTCATCTGCTGAATAGTTCATTTTTACAATTCCAACGACTTCATTTTTCGCGGTAAAAACAGCAACTTCTTGACCTTTAGATAATTTCGAATCTATTGATAATAATCCTGGACGAAGTAAAGGAGCCCCATGACATAGTGCGCTTGCAGCACTATCTTTGACCACAATATATGGCATATCCATCAGTAATTTTTCAGTTGGGTGAATGATTTTGCACAATGCTGCTGAATTCCCACATTCTTTCCACAGCCAAATTGCATCTGCTACTTCTTGCAATGTTACACAATTATCTAGATTAAAACGTCCTGAGTTTTCTCTACGTAATTCCTTCAAGTCTACCTTGTATCCAAGCATGAGCCCCATGTCTCTAGCAATAGTTCTGATGTAAGTGCCGGCTTCGCAGTGAATTTTAACAATCGCTTGTTTACCTTTTAATTCAACTAACTCGAATGAATATATTTTACGGGTACGGACTTGAACTTTTACCGCAGATATTTCAGGAGGTACATTGTAAATTCTACCAGTTAATTTCATTATGACTTCATTTAATTTCGCCAAATCTGGTTCTTCAGCAAACTTTAGGACATTGATATATATTTTATCAGATTTCAAAATACCTTTAGTCAATTTCATGGCCTTTCCTGTCATCAATGGTAAGACACCTGTGGCAAATGGATCCAAAGTACCTCCATGGCCTAATCTTTCCAATCCTAGCATGTCTCTGACCCAAGCCGCTACCTGATGTGAGGTTGGGCCTGCTGCTTTGTCAAGTAAAATGAAACCAGAAGCTAATCTTTGTTCAATCGAACAGGTTTCAGGGTCAAATCCGTGGACAGAATCTATTTTGTTGGTTTTATCAATTACGATTCTTGTCATATCAGTTCCCCTCCAAGATTTTTATTGCGTGGGATAGGACATCCTCTGCACTAATGTTCGAGGCTTCGATGATATGGGTATAAGCCAATGGGTCATCTGGAGTAAGACCATACATGTTTTGGTATCTTTGATTATCTATGGCCAAGCGTTTAGCATTTGCTTCAAGAACAGCTTCTAAACTACCACCTTCACGAGATATCACACGATTGGCTCGTTCATGTTCATTCACCTCGACCCATATTCGTATCGATTTGACACCTAATTTGTATGCCCACCATCCAGCTAAACGTGACTCTATTATTTCGACATCAGCGCCTGAAATATTTTGTCTAAGAATTTCATCGAGTTCTTGGTCGACAGATTCATCGTTAACGCATATATTGCCAAATTCTGCTAAACTCAGGCCTCGCTTAGCTGCCTCATTACGAAAGATTTGACCTCCATTAATCGATTGCCAATTAAAATGGCTAACCAGTCCGCTAACTAGAGTTGATGTGCCACTTCCAGGATATCCAGAGATGGTTATCTTTGGCATATTCACACCCATTGGTGTCGACAAACATCACACTTTTTCTTACGTGGTCCTGCTTTGCTAATCATATCAACACCACATTTTGGACAGGTTAATCCATCAATACCCGAGTAGGTTTCTGTTTTGGTAGTTTTCTTACTTCCCGTATTCTTTGGTGTATCATTAGAGCTCTTTTTCTTGGTTTGAACCTTACTTTTTTGCCTGCGTCTTTTAGCATTTTTATCAACTGTTTTATTTTGATTTGCCACTAAATGAAGCAACGGTTCTTTCAATTTGTCTCCCGATGAAACCACAGGGTGTGTTCGATATCGAATTAGTTTTATGTGACGGTCGACAACTCTTCCAAAGGGTGCGCTCATGCAAATATAGGCACAAATCCATGCAGGGAAAAAGAGAAATTTATCGGTGAGTAAATTCCATTCAGAAGCCCACGGTAATGACACATAGTCCACTCTAAATGATTCAACTGTGGTGGTTAACCAAGAAAATACTGCGATGATAATTACCATAGTAAACATCATCGGTTTCATAGCACCCATTTGCACCTTCAATTGTTCAGGCATCATTTGCTGTTGCAAAAGAGTTGCTTTTTCTTGAAGTATTGGGTCTCTTGAAATCCTTGCATCATTCATCATACGTCGTACTTGTCCTTGTCGGTGTCCAATGTGTGCTTGTTCAATTGGGTCAAGGAAGAAACTTCGCAAAACTGTATTCATCAACATAGACATAGTCCCCAAAATAAGTACTGTGATAATGAAAAAGGACTCCTCTGGGAGTATTGGTGACAGAAGTGGGTCGGCAAATCCTCCCATCGTTGATCTTATTCCTGGGTTCATAATCAGTAATGTCATCAAAACCATGACCATCAGCATCATCATCATGGAACCACCCGGCGGCTGGGGTGGAGGTGGATTATTGCCGTTTGCCATGATACCCTGAAATGAATGAAGGGCATGAAGGTTGGCATTGTTTGAGGCTTCTTTGGGCCAATCAAATATCAGTGATATTCAAACCATAAACGGTATTAGGGCTTTTTATGCGCCGCAAAGAACCGTTAGAAGTGGAGTCTAATTGGAAACATCCTTTGCCAATGCCAATGCCATACCAACCGGTATGTGTTACTGAATTAGAGGCAATTGAACAAGTGGCATTACTCGCAATTCAACCTAGGATTTTTATGTGGACTGATTTGGAGCGTCATTGTATCAACGGCTGGGAATTTTTAGCCAGTGTGAGACAAGGGGTTCCTCCTCAAGGCATTGAAGCAGAACTTAATGCTTGGATGGAACAGTACCCTACGGCATGGCTTGCAGTAGATTTGCGAGATGGTGTAATGATCCCCTCAACCTCTAAGCCAATTGAGGAATTCCTCGCTGATTTGCCTAGACCTGTAATGGTCATTGTATCCAGAGATTCACAAAGTGAAATCTGGCCTAACTGGGTTTTACCACAATAATCAAGATTCAAAAGTCCATCCACAGGATGCACAAGTAATTGCGTCTGCAGGGGTATTTGCTGAACATACAGGACAAACTTTCTCCTGAGCCTCACCTGATTCTTCTTCAACACTTGCTACTTCCTCTTCACCGACTTCTTCGGTTGAATCTGTAGTCCATGCTTTTGCTGCATCCTCAAGTTCTGCCTTCTTTAGGTATCCATTATCATCATGGTCGAAATTAACAGCATGAGCAACAAAAGCGTCTCGATCATCTTCACTTATCTCGTGAGATTTCATTACTCTAAGCAAAACATCTTCTCTCCATGTGACCTTTGGCGCCTCTTCTTCAGCAACTTCTTCGTTGGTGTCTTCAGAGGAATCTGCTTCTTCGCTTGCCTCTTCAGCAACCTCTTCTTCAGCAGCTTCTGGTAGCTCATCGGATTCGATTTCATCACCAAAGTGTACGCCGTGGAATTTGTTTAATATATCGCCATCAACTTCTCCGCTTCCTTTGATTTCAAAGCAAACTTCGATTCTTTCACCTTTACCAACCATAGGAACCATCCAACTTGCTTGGACGCCAAGGTCAATATCTTCAGTGGTCATTTCACAGTCATCACGCTTGCCGGATGCACCTTTAATGTACCAATCTTTAATTTCGAAGTTAGTAGGAATCACATCGTTGATGTATATGTCTTGTAGCGCAGTATCGCCATTGTTCTCAAACAAAATCAATACTTCATAGCGACCTTTGCCACCAAGAGGTATTGCTTGCTTACCAGCAGAGAAATCTCTTCGATTGTGTATAACCTTGATAGAAGGTGGTGCTGCACAATCTCGGCCACAAACAGGACCAAATCTCTCAGCGCTAAATTCTGCTCTTAGAGGAGCAACAACTTTCTTGTTTTCTGGTGATGGGTCTGGAGCAATTAAGTCATAAGATATGGCAATTTCTTCTCCTGGTGCAAGACCTAGAGGTCCTCTCGTGCCAATAGTCATGGTTAGGGTATGACCGTCGCCATCAGGTGATCTGTATTCTTTCTCAAGAGTGATTCCACTGCTAATTTCTGCTTTGTATTGGTCAGCTTCTAAGTCTGTTCCAGCAACTGAAATTCTCATAGACTCTAGGTCTGGTGCTTCAAACAATCCTGGTATGTCGTCTGTAATGCGCATTAGATTAATTGTAGCAGACCCTTTGTTGATTAGAGTAATTGAAGAGTTTACTTTTTGATTTCTGTAAGATCTTAGTCCAGCAGTAGAGTAACTCTTGTTAATTTCAGCTTCCAGAACATCGAAGACATTTTCTTCAAGTTTCATGGAGCCTTCTGTTGAACGAGCAGCATGAGGCAAGATTGTGTACGATAAGTCATAGGTAAAGTCTGGTTCTGAGTTAGCTACAACAGTTCTGTCTTCTGACTCCCACTTTCCATTTGGAAGAACGTCTTGTTCTACATCATGGATATCAAATAATAATTCATTGCTACCCTTCATTCTGACTTGTAATTTTACTAGGTCGACGGCAAATGATGAGCGGTTTTCAAAAATGGTTTTACAAATCCAGTTATCTGGTCTTTCATCTTCTCTAACTCTCATGTACGTGAAACCTCGGCAGAATGCATCGAGTTCTCTGAAATTAAGATTAGACAGTGTTGAATTAGCAGTATATGTGGCAGAAGCAGAACCTGCTTTGATAGTCTTAGTTCCAGTAACTGTTATGGAACCCTCTACAGAGAGAACTTGCTTTTCACCAGCACCAAGTGTACCGATGTTCCAAACTAAATTTTTGCCGTCCATAGTTGCCATGCCTATTCCGTCAAACGATACTTCGTCAGGGACAGGTCTTACCACTTCGACATTTTCTAGCGTGACATTTGACATATTTTCAACTTCTAATTCTAGGGCAATTGGTCCTCCTTGAGGTCCAAATGCAACAGATAGTGATCTTTCTTGTGACCTTGCTGGATTGGTATCCAAGCGCTCACGAAGAGCCATCATTCTCATGCCTTCAACTTTATACTTCATGCTATATTTTTTGCCAGCTTCAAGTTCATCGACAGAAACATGGTCTCCGCCTATATCGGTTGATTCAGCATTGTCTAGAATTACATCAATATCGTAAATTCTATCATCGGCTGATGGGTTGTTAATTGTTAGAGTACCCTTAACGGATTGTTTCACGATTTCACCATCAGAGTTTAGAGTTGCACTTTCAATTTCGTGTAAACTACCTTCAAGTTTGTCACCGGGGACTTTCTCAACTTCATCTCTTGAACGAATGGTGGCTCCTGCTTGTTCTCCGCTTAGGTCATCAGGTGACATGTTCTCTTGAACAGCTTCACTTTCTGTAGCAGGAATTTCAGCTACCGGGGCTAGTAATAGGTCGGCAGGTGACACTTCGGGTGCAGGGGCCGCCTCTTCGCTTACTGATTCGTCATCACCGGACTCTTGTGGTGGTGCAAGCAGCAAGTCTGCGGGTGAAGCTACTGGTGCATCCATTGGCGGCATTGGAGGCATCTCTGGAGGAGCAGGAGGTGCATCC
>CAXGZX010000011.1:0-28282 GCA_964014545.1 uncultured Candidatus Poseidoniales archaeon
CAAATTACTGTTACCATTGAAAATGGTGGTTTTGATTTAATCATGATTGATGATAACGGACATGGCATTAACAGAGAAGATATACCTCTCTCAGTCGACCGTCATGCCACCTCAAAATTGAGCAATTTTTCCGACCTAAATGAAATTTACACTTTAGGATTCCGTGGGGAAGCATTAGCGAGTATCGGAATGGTCTCACTGTTAACCGTGGCAAGCCGTATCGAAGGGGAAAATGGCAACAGCATAACTGTATCATTTGGTAAAAAGAACAGTATTGAACAATGCGGAATGTCTTATGGCACTACAATATCAGTGAGGGATTTGTTCAAAAATACTCCTGCAAGATTATCATTCCAAAGGCGACCTGCCACTGAGGGTGCCAAGATAGTCGATGTCATTGTCTCCCACGCTATTTCTAATAATGAAGTTGGATTCAAGTTAATATCTGACGAAAAAACCATACTCAATGTTCCCAAATCCGAAAATTTAGCAGATCGGCTCTATGACATATTAGGAGGACAAGCCTCGGAACTAATTGAACTAGAAGCACCTAAGCAGGATTCTGAAGCACCAGGTAAAGAAAAATGGTCTGGATGGATTAGTACCCCGGATATTACTAGAGGTAAAGGAGATGAAGTCTACATTCTGATTAATGATCGTCCAGTAGCTTCCGGACCATTCCACCAATCAATTCGACGGGGATATAAAACAAGGCTGATGCAAGGACGGCATCCTATCGCTGTACTTTCTTTAGAAATACCAGCAGGAGAGGTTGACGTCAACGTACACCCAACAAAACGAGAAGTTCGTTTGAAACACTCCTGGAGAGTTTTGGAAAGACTTGAGAGAGCTATTGCAAACACTCTAGAGCAAGTAGCCACTGAACCTGATAATGATGGTTCAATCATCGGATTAGCGTCACTTAATCGTGAGGTTAATCCTATTCAAGAATCTCTTTTACCGGCGCAAAACGATCAAGAATTAACCAGCTCTCCTCAAGAACCTAACTCAACAAAAAATGATTCTGATAATTCAGTACCAGCTTGGGCTATTGCTGCTGGAGTCCAGTTAAATTTAGGAGGCAGTCAAGTTGAAAAAACAAAATCTGTCGATAAACCAAGACCCATGTCAACATCAGAAATACCGCAAGAAACACTTCCAGGATTAGATAGTAATCCAATCGCACCTGCCTTATCAAGTGCAGAAAGAGACTTACATCGACATGCTAAGAATGCAAAGTCAGTTTCTCCAAACGATGAATTGTCATTAGAATCAGAAATCAATATAATGGGTAAAATGGAACCTTTAGCACAATTTGCAGATTCTTATATCATTGTTCAGGCTGAAGAAGAATTACTCCTCATAGACCAACATGCGTTACATGAGAGAGTTAGATATGAACGTTTGAAAAATATCAAGAACAATTGGGACGCTCAAAAACTAATATCTCCGTTGGTAATCCAGGCAACTAAAGTGCAAATTGCAGTAGCCTCTTCCTCTATAGAAAAGTTGCTTGAGTTGGGTTTTGAAATAATTACCGATGAGGATAAAATTTCCCTACTATCCCATCCTATGCTATTAGATGGAAAAGACATCGAACCATTATTCAAAGATTTGTTACAAGATTTATCAGATGATGGATCCCCACTATCAACTCTAGAGAAAATCCAAGATCACGTTGCATTCATGAAATCTTGCCGGGGCGCGGTAAAAGCCAATGAAAAATTGAGCTTGTCTGAAATGCGACGATTGATTGATGACATGAGAAGGATACCAAACCCTTGGGCTTGTGTTCACGGCAGGCCAACTGCATTGCGGATTAATATTGATTCATTGGACCATCATTTTGGTCGCCATGGCTAAATTATTCAACTATCCCTAGCCTATCTAGAAACATAGGATCGGCAATTTTATGCAGTCCCCTACCGATTACTTCACCGCCAAATTTTGTCATTAACGCAACAGCAGTCATGAAAATTCTATGATCATTATATGACGATATAGGGGATGTTGGTTTTATTGGCACCTGACCACCTGGAATTGTCATAATCTCCCCATCATAAGAAGCTGTGAGGCCGAAATCTTCCATTAAAGAAATAGTCTTAGAAATTCTATTACTTTCTTTGTATATCGTATGACCTATACCAGATAGAGAACCACCTGAAGAGATTGCTAGAATTATAGAAAGAGGAGTAATCAAATCATTACAATCTGTTAAGTCATAATCTGCTACCCTACCATTAGTAGAATAATTTATTTGGTTACCTTGCCAATTTATTCCAAAGTTATCGGAATTCTGCTTTAGTATTTCATTGCCTAAACAATCCTCTTCGCTAGGCCAATGGGTTAATTTAATCTTGTTGTGATGAAGTTTTGATAACAATATTGCAAAACTTGCCATCGATGAATCACCCGGAACCAATACCTCTTTTGGAGTTTTTACTTGCCATTTAGCTAAATGATATTGACCTTCAATTCGCTTAATATTAGCTCCAAATTGATTGCATAATCGCAGAGTTAGGTTATGGTGTCTGTTGGATACTGTCGATTTACTTGGAGTAAGTATTACTTTTTGACCCAATAACGAGCTTGCCAGTAGCCAGGCTGTCAAAGGTTGACTAGATTTACTCAAATCCAGGTTGATTTTGGAGATGATTGATTCTCCTGCAAACCAGGGACCAGTAATTTTTACTGGGAGATGATTACTAGTCGTCTCTATTATTGACACTCCAGCAGATTTTAGTGAGTCTTTGAGCGCCGAGTTTTCTCTCATGGAGAGTGATTGGTCTCCTTCAAGAATGATAGTTTGCTTCATGGTTGCTATCATTGCCATCAAAATCCTCATTGCTGTACCAGAATTACCACAATTCACCGTTGGTTGAGTTAAAGTAAAACCTTTATTGCCTACACCAGATACAATCCAATTATGTTCATTATCGCGCACAATATCTACGCCCAGTGAACCTAGAGAATCAATCATAGAGATAGTATCTAGGCCAATTGCTTGATTCACTTTAATTATTGTTGAGCCGTTGTCCAAGGATGCCAGTGCTAATAGTCTAATCATGTGGCTTTTAGAAGGCGGTAGGTCAAATTCTATAGATTCTAGATTGACTTTGGGGATTTCAATTATTTCGCTGAAATCAGTAGATTTCAACCCCATAGAGACTTTTTCCACAACCATCCGAATAACTCATCAAACATCAATGCTTGTAAGATAATTGAATAACCTCAATCTACTAGTTTGCAATATGACCGACGATGGTTTAGGAAGACCCCTTCAAGATCTTCGCATCTCGGTGACTGATCGTTGTAACTTTAGGTGTGATTATTGTATGCCCGTAGAAAAATACGGACATAATCATGATTTTTTACCTAAATCTGAAATCTTGTCGTTTGAGGAAATAACAATAATTGTTGAGTCTATGTTGAAACTAGGTCTAAAGAAAGTTAGAATTACCGGCGGAGAACCTTTGCTAAGAAAGGATATATGCGTCCTTATTTCTATGATAAGAAACTTGGATCAAGATCTTGATATAGCAATGACAACAAATGGGACTTTACTTGGCAAATATGCCAACAAATTGTTTGATGCCGGACTCAATCGAGTCACTGTAAGCCTAGATGCCATTGAACCTGAGTTATTCAAAGAACTTTCAAACTCTAATATAACTCCACAACACATACTCTCGGGAATCGAATCAGCCATCAATGCTGGTTTGCCGGTCAAAGTAAATACAGTGATTATAAGAAATTATAATGAAGACCAAATAATTCCATTAGTAACAAACTTTCAATCAATGAATATTCCAATCAGGTTCATTGAATACATGGACGTTGGAGGTACCAAGAATTGGAATTATGAACAAGTAGTTACGGGTCAGGAAATTAGAGATATTATCATCGCACATTTTGGCAATGTGAGCGCCAATGAACAATATTATTATGGAGAGGTGTCTAATTATTGGCAATTAAACGATGGCTACATCATCGGATTTATAGAATCTGTATCCAAACCGTTTTGTTCATCTTGCACAAGAGCCAGAATATCAGCAAATGGTAATATGTACACTTGTCTATTTGCTCATAAGGGTAATGATTTGAAATCTTTGTTTAACTTAAATGCAGACAAAGAAGATATTGGATTAGCTGTTAAAGCAATTTGGGAAAAACGGACAGATCGTTATTCGGAAATAAGAGGTAAATTAAGCCACAATTTAATGCCTGTAGAAATGCATTTCATTGGCGGTTAATCTTCAATAATTGTTAGTCCGATATCAAATAGTAAAGTATTCGAGCTTTGGTCAATAAGTTTGAAGCCCCATGTACCATCCTTTGAACCAATTGTTTCTGAATCTATAACAAAGTAATCTCCCTGTGTAACAGAATAACCAGCATCTCTATCGTGGAATGAGATATTAGCCCCGATAACCCCATAAACCTCAGAATCATCAACAAAGCCACTGTATTCATTTCCATTGAGGTCGTCAGAAGAATAGATTTGGTATTCTAATCTTGCTGGGTCTAATGCTTGGTCTAAACTTGTAATTCTAACTACATGAAATCCATTATCTAAGCCCTTGACACTTACCGTCATTTCAGGTTCTGATTTTTCAACCGAAGTTAGAGCACTTTGCATCATAATAAAAACCATGCTAGATAACATCACTGTTATCGCTAACAACAAGACCGTCGCAATAACTGGGCTGACAGCTTCATCCTCATGATAGATGTCAGTCACCATGTATCCCCCTAAACATCATCTAACTTGAATCAACCGGCCGAAATAGTCATTTGCAAGTTGAATAATGGACTTATAAGCATTCTACAATTTCCTAGTTGTAGAATATTCTGCTACGGTTTTAAGTAGGGATTTAGCACTAGATTCAGGGAATATTTCTAGATACCTGAGTGCTCTATCGAAATGATTACGAATCAATATCTTGGTGTAATTGAAACTATCTGATTTAGTTAATAATTCAATTAATTCATCAAACAAAGAATCATCAAAATTATTGATAATATCTGCCAACCGTTCTCTATCTTTTCCGTGTGATAGAGTTAGTGAATGAATTAATGGCAAAGTCATCTTACCTTCTAAAACATCACAACCCCTCGGCTTGCCCATCAACTCATCCCCAATCAAGTCCAACAAATCATCAACTAATTGGTATGCTATACCAATTTCAACTCCAAATTCCTCGAGGGCGTTTAATTCCTCTTCTGTTGCTTTGGCAACAACACCTGCACTTCTACAGCCAGATGAAAATGGACCAGCTGTCTTGCCCTTTACTATGCTGATATAGTCTTCTGGTGAGGTTTTGAGATTCTGAATATGGTCGATTTGGGAAAATTCCGATACTGCTATACTCGAACAGCAGTTTGCGATATTTGTCACAATATCTTGATTGTATTGTCCCCCTAAAGCATATCCTTGAACAAATAGCCAATCACCAGCAATTATGGCTTTAGACAATCCTGCTGTCTCATGGATTGTGGGGACTCCTCGCCTGTGAGTTGCCCCATCATTGATATCGTCATGAACAAGAGTTGCAGTATGAAGGAATTCAAAGGCCATTGCAAGCGGCATGATTTCTGTTAGATCATCCCCCCCAGCGATTTGGTATGATAAGCACATCATTATTGGCCGCAGGCGTTTTCCTCCAGCAAGCAATACCTTGCCTGATAATTCAACAACTTCACCAGAGTCTATTCTTGATGCAATCATCTGTTCTAGAGATTCATCGATTTTTTGACGTAGAGAGTCTAGACTAGTTTCAACACCTTGGTGAACTTGCGTCATGTTACACCCACATAGGGTGCCCTTCTTAACCAATGGTCTACGCCCATAGGCTGTTCGGAGTGATCTGAGCCGAGGTGAAATGATGGAGGAAAAGCCAAGATTAGAAGTCTTAACTACTCCATCAAATTTTGATGGAGTGCGTCTCCAAACCGAAAAAGCCATCGAGAAAAACCGTGACTTTTTTAATTTCAAAATGTCTCAAGTTCCGCACATGGAAGTTGCTATTGATTCACTGAAAAAAGGCACAGGTGATCTGTTAGCAATGAGTGTTAAGGATTGGAAGAAGTTTGATGTTGAAGGCCTAAAAATATCAGCCTTTTTACCTAGAAGGGAGCCTACGTGGGTTTTGGTTTCCGATGACAAACCTGAATATCTACCTTATAATGCTGTAGTAATATGTGATAATCAATTAATTATTAGACAACTAAAAAGGATGCGAGAAGACATAAATGTCCAGACATCGGCAGATTATTTCACATCCGTAAATGTAAACCATTCCGATAATGAACAAGACAAACATCAACACTTGGAGAATCTAGAACAGTTGCGAATTGATGAAGCAATTGATGGATATGTTATATCTAGAGGTGAATTTAGTCAAACTAAAACTAGACTAAGACGTCATACACTAGGAATGCAAAGAGAAAAACCTAGTCAAGAATTTGAAAGGTCTACGTTTATTTCCCCACCTCTAGAAGGATTTAGTATCCTAGTATCTCGTAATGGTTTCCCTACCAAGGTAATTGAAAGGATTAATGATAATTCAGCAAAATTATGTTTTGAGGTTGAAAATTCAATTTATGAGTCATTAGATGATGACCTAAAGCAAATTGCTGGAATCTATGTTGAACAAAAGAAACTTTCAACAATTCTAAAACAATATGTGAAACTTATTGATGATTCTTATGCCTTAAAAATCGGAGAAAATTATTTGATTCCAAGTAAGAAGAAATCTCGAGATTCAAGAACAAAATGGAATATTTCAAGAAATATCATCCAAGGACCAAGGATTTGTATATACTTTGAAATTCTTGATAAGAGCGGTAATGTGTCATTAGAAATGGTGAGGGTAGAACCGCTTGAAGATAATATGTACGACCGCGGCAAAAATGTCTTTATCACCGAAATCAAGTTTTTATTAGAACTATTACAACAAGATCACGATGAACTAAAGCGATTGATTAGCGGACTTCCAGAAGAATACAAAAACCCTAGACCAGGGATTCTAAAACTTTGAGTTATTCTGATTCAACGTTTTTCCCGTTTCTTCCAACTAATTTATCAAACCCTTGATTTGAAATGTATTGCTCTAAATCTATCAGTTCTGAAGGATCTTGATCATCACACAAATCGGTAATTGATTGGTCAATATCTCGAGCTATTCTTTCCCAAGTGCCCGCAAACCTTTGCAAATCTGAAGCAAAACGCTCTATTGCCTCAACCGCAGACATATTGGGGTGAAGTACCAATGAGATATCGTCTGAAATTTTATCATTAGCCAGCTTTAATCTATCTATGTCCTCAAAGATTTCAGTTAAAGTAAGTCTTAATTCCTCTAAATTATTATTTTTGGAAAACTTTCTTTGGGCTTTTTCTATTGACTTTTTCATAGAACCAACCCCGGCAACCATTGCCTCTCGAGCCTTAGAAGATTCAAGAATCGCTTTCTCTGCCTCATCGATTCGTTGACTTAGTGATTCTTCCAAACCAGATAAGTTCTTTTTGAAATCACTTCTAACCATATCGCCTAATGAATCAAGAAGAGTGTGCGTCTCTTTGATTGAGTTCTTCGCTGCTTTGAAACTTCGACTCAAATTAATCACCAGATGCTTACAGCCTCTAAATTCATCTCGATAGTCAACCATACAATACCTTTGCGGAGGTGAAAAACCCTCGCAAAACCAAAAAAAAACCTCTGCATGATAGCGAAACCACATATACTGCTTTGTACGCATAATGCACAAGGTGATTGGGTGATTAACAAGGTAGACCTGCTTTGCGAACTCTATCAAGCTAAATTTGATAGATTGAAAGAGGTCGCTTCTGTCAATGATATTTCTAAAAAAGGTCCTGTTGAAATTGTAAGAGCAAGATTGATCAAAAATCTTGTTTTATCTGAATGGGACTTGTCTGAAGATAATATAAAATCGATTAAGAATAATCACCTTGGAGAACTACTTGGTGTGTTTGGACTTAAAAAATCAGGTTCCATAAGAGAAAGAAGACAGAGATTGTATCTGCACTTATACCAAGACCCAAAAATTATGACAGCGGAAAACTTAGACAAAATGAATAAAAATGAGATTCATTCAATGTGTAAAATTCTAGAATTGCCACTAACTGGCGATAAACAGACCCTCCTAGTTAGGGTTGCAGGAGTATTAGCCTCGCAGCAAGGTTCATGGGGCAAAGTGAAGAAATCGCTCAAAAGACATAATGAAAATGCCAAATCAAAGATAATCATTCCATCACCTCTGGAGGATTACGAAGTTTCTGAAGCAGAATCGCTTCAAGAGACTGTCTCTAAATTTATTGAAGAGCATCCAGAAGGTTGGACATTCGAAGATGAATCAGAGTTGAGAAGTGGTTTGGCTGATGATGGATTAGATACATCCAGAATTGAAGTTTCTACTAGTATTGATGCGGCATTAAAGAATATAACTGTTGTCGACGAACCAGAAGAAATCACTCCTTCAATGAACCAAACCCCGCCAAGTATTCTTGTAGAAAGTGAAGTAAGCACCTTGGAGAGAGAAGCAGCACTGATTGAAGTAGAGGCTAGAATAGCCGAAATCGAATCTTCAGCCAGAGACTTTTTGACAGTAAGCTCTGCTTCAAATGTTGATGATTTAGAAGCCTTCATAAACAGTTTATCTAATCATGGGATACCTGTTGAAGTAAAGTCAGTACGTGCTTACATAGTAGATTTAGTAATGCAACTCGAATTTAGAATTGACTCCGAGAAAAGTGCGGTTAATGCAATGCCGAATTCTTGGCGCGAAAGGGAATCTATTAGACAATTTGAAAATTCTAGAAGTTCGCTTAGAGATCAATTGACCAACACTATTGATTTGCATGACGGTGATTTAGTAAAAGCAAGAATGGCTTTCGAGGAAATTGCAAAATCGATGGGCCTTGACTTAAGGATTCCAAGTATTTCTGGTAGACTACATGCACTATTTGACCTGCATGTGGATCTTTCGGAGGTTGAAGGTTTACAAGACCCAAATATTGCAAGAAGAAATCGTGTCCTCAAGATTTTACACCACGGTTCAATCCACATTAGCTCAGAAGAAAGAAGAACTATTGAAAGATTGGAGAAAAATATAGTTGGATTTGAACAACTTGTTGAAACAGTGATGGAAACCTCGGAAGGAGAATTTAATGATTCGCAACAATCATTAATCATTAGATTCCTTGAATCTAGAGGTTACGAAGTCAACACTCCAGATTTAAGACCTAAAGTTTTGGCTTGTTCTGGAATAATAGGCGCTGAGTTAGGTTTCATATCTCCAAGTGAGATTCCAAGAATTGCTCCAGGAGTAATTGTTTCTGAAACTGAAGTCGATTCAATAATAGTTCAACTAAAAGCCCTAGCCCAAGACTTCAAGCCAAAGTCAGAGAATAAACTTGAAGATATTATATCAGATGATAGCGACCTAACCAATGCAGGTGAGAGGGTTAAATCTGCCAAAGAAAAGATTGACCACATCGATGACGTATTAGCACGGCTAAGAGGTTAAGATTACCTAGTAGCGTAGAAGTTTTGTATAACTTGAGTTACTGTTTGAATATCTCTAATATCTCTATTTATCAAATCCTCTAGAATCTGTTGTCTTTGGGATACATGCTTCTCAAACACGTCTGGCGTAACTCCTGCTGCTTGACAAATCGTTTCACGCATCTTAGATGGTATTCCTGTTTCCTCAATTCGATCATTGGCTGGATTGTATTTCCAAATAATGTTCAGCCTTGGTTTAGTTCCTTCCATTCCAGCAATTTCTGCTACTTCAGTAATTTTCCTTGCAGTCTTCCCATTAACGTGAAGTCTGGCTTGGATAATGATTAAGTCTAATCCCGTTAGCATAATTGGCGGTACCAACATTGGAGGATTAATCATTCTAGTTACTGTTTCTTGGGCTGTATTAGCGTGCAGAGAACCAAAGGAACCATCGTGACCGGTGTTCATAGCAGTAAGCAGAGTTGCGGCTTCTGGCCCTCTTACCTCTCCCACAATTATTCTGTCTGGCCTCATTCTAAGACTTGATTTTAGACAGTCATTCATGTCCACTTCAGGAGTCCCATCTGGTCTTTCTCTCCTGGTTTCCATACGTAACCAGTGGTCATGGTAAACTTGTAATTCAGCTGTGTCTTCAACAGTCAGCAACCTTCTATCCCATGGTATATACATACCTAAGCAATTTAGGGTCGTAGTTTTACCAGAACCGGTACCTCCAGCGATTACAAAATTGGCTGGACGACTATCGAGACCTTCAATCCAGACCCACATCATTGCGGCAAGCCGTGAGTTTACTGTACCGAATTTAACAAGGTCTAGCATTGTAAGAGGGTCTTCTCTAAACTTTCTAATTGTCAAAGTCGGCCCATCTGGTGATATTGGCGGAATAGTACCGTTCACTCTTGAGCCGTCTGGTAAACGTCCATCAAATATTGGCACTAATCCCGGCCCGTCCCCTAATGGGACATTGGTAAAAGATGCGATGTTTTTAGCTATCTGAATTCCACTGTCATCATCTATCCAAACATTAGTTCTACACATACCGTGTTCTCTATGGGCAATTTTGACACATTGTGTGCCACCATTATACATTACCTCTTCCAAATTGTCATCTTCTAGTAAAACAGCTAAATCTCCGTATGGGTTTGGATCAATCGAGCCATCAACATGATAAATTGGTGAAGGATGGTTTGGTTCAGTATAAATCGTTACTCTGCCGTATTGTTCTATTATTTTTTCAGACATGTTTCATCCTCCAATCATTTTAACTGCTCCAAGATAGAGTAACATAGAAGTTGACATCCATAGCGGTATCCACCAAAGCATATCCCTTGCACGACCCATCATCCTTCCTGAAACCATGGCACCTGTTGCCGAAGCCAAAGCGAAAAAGGTTGAGAATGTCGAATTAAAGTTAGCAATTTGAAATCCTGATGCTGCAGGAGCAAATAAACCGACGATAAAGGCAATTAGTACTGGTAGGCCAATACAGACGAATAGAATGATGAGAATGCCTCTGCCAGCTAATTCTGTTTCTCTTTTATTCATTAAATCATTTAATCTTTCATAATCCATAGCCAAATCAGAGAGAATATTTTGCAAAGGAGCATCTTGCTCCATTGCTGTGTCAATTAAAACAACAACCCTCTGTACTTGAGATGAGCGAGTTTTTGACGCAAAGGCAGAAAGTGCTGCATCAAATGAAGATGCATGGCTACTTTCAAGTGTTTCAGTTAAGAGTTTTCCCAGAATACCTGGAGTATTCTTACCTTGTTCTAACATTGCTTCTTGTAAGCCTCTTCCTGCACCGACTGCATCAGAAAGTGATTCAAGTAAGCCTGGTAATTGATTTTCAATACCTCGGCGCCTATTTCTCTCAATCATTGGAGGAATACCACCTGCTGCGCAAGCAATTCCTATAACAAATAAATAGAGCACTAATGAGTTTTCATTAAACGCCTCAAGGAAATCAAATATCATTTCACAACCCCGGATCTTTTGTATGAGCCTTTAGACCAATCAGCATCATTCCTATCAAGGTAAACATTAGTCCACCATTTACTATAGAATTAATCAATCCTTGGTCTATAGAACCGATTATTGCTTCGGCTCCATCTCCAAGTATTTGAGGAACAAGTCCGACAATTGCTAGAATTATCGGGCCTATCATACCAATCGAAAGCAAGGTTTCAGGTACTCCGCCGAGTTCTTCGATGTACTTATTTACCGATTCACTACGATCTTCTTCCATTCTTTTACCCTGTTTTCTAAGAGTATCTATCAAATCGGTATTTTGAGTCAAATTAGTATACATAGTATTCAGTAATCTTCGATAGCCATCCGATTCGGCCTTGTTCATCAATGCTTTAACTTCAAATTCTAATCCTCTTGAGTTACCTGCACTTAATTTTGTCATTAATGAAGAGAAGTCCTTGGAAATAATTCCATAGCCACCTTTGCCAATAGTGTGTAAGGCAGCCTCTAGACCAACACCTGAAGACATCAATACATCTAACGTCCTAATAACATAGAGAATCTCTTTCTTCTCATCGAGTTTTCTCAAAAAAACACCTCAAATAATATCTTCAATGAATTCAAAAATGAATGATTCATTAGAACCATCATATTCCATTGATGCAAATACCACTTTCACATCCCTTTCTTCAAATGGGTCGTGAATGCATGGTTGCCCAGATTTGTACATGGACAATATTTTCTTATACTCGTCTATCTTCATTTCCCCTGAAACAGTATAAAGAGTAGACTCAGAGCCTTCATCGTGAAGGTTGTCGCCTTCTTGACCTCTTACAATTGTTCGAGTTATTCTTCTAGCAGACTTCACCTTAATATCGGCATTTGGTATCCTAACCCAGTCTGAGCTACTTGTTCCCGTTGCGGGGCGGATAAAAAAATCCATTCCTGACATGTCTCCACCTATACCAACCACAGTCAACTAAGAACTTGAATGTGTTGGGAGTTCTTGCTAATCTAAACTAATCTAAACCAACCAAATGCTGGCTCATGAACAATACCACTATCTGACATTTCCTCGATTTTTTCTTCGGTTATGGAGCGCTGGAATCCTCTTGCTTCTGCATTTACTATAATTGTCTCAAAATCCACTCCGTCACCTTGGTCAAGAGTATTGATGATATCAGTTATTGCCTGCTCAACATCACTTTCTTTTTCCTCTGACGAACTATCTTCATCCATAGTTGATTCTAATCGTTGAGGTGCTGGTTTAGAAGCAGATTCTAATTTCCCTTCAGCAATGTCCAGTGCTTGCATCACGTTCAATCGATAATGTTCTAGATCTAATTCTCCGTAATGATTTCTAGCAGCAACTAAGCCGAGTTGTTGATGTTCGGTAAACTCTGATTTTGACATTGATTCAATATTAGCATCAAAGTCTAAACTAGCCATATAATTTGACATTCTTGTCATCATATGATCTGAAGTCTTAGCAAGCCAATTAGCATATCTAGCCGAATCGATAACACACATTTCTTCCGGCCTAAGCGAGGTATAGACAGCACCTTCGTCTGTTTGATATAATCGTGTTTTAGCGACCATCATCAGCAATATTGGTTCACCAGTTTCTAATTTTTCGGTCAATTGTATTGTTAGTTCTTTTACTGAATCAGAAACATAATCTCCGACTGAAAAATAGTTAACTCCAGATGGATCCCTTAATTGACCTTGATAAATTACCGAACCATTTGAAACATCTCTGCCTTCAATACGTTCTAATAAACCTGCAACTATTACTCGATTAATCCTTGAACCTAACTTTGTTATTACAAATGATGGATCAAATTCGCCAGAACCTTTCTCGCTTAAGGTAGATTCACCATATTCCGAAGCAAATATGTGTACCGCAGATTGTCGCTTTACGCGCCCTGTTGATTGCATTAGTTAACCCCCCATTTGGACCTTACTTCAGTGGCTAAAAGGCCAGCATCACCGTCATTTAATTCAACATGGTCTGCAAGAATCATTGCACCTTGTTCGTCAACTATTGTACGACCGTTGGCTTTTATGACTCTTCCAAGCATCATATCCCGTAGTGATTGGACAAACTCCATTTTCCCATCGGATGCTATTTTTTGAGCCATCTTATCTTCATCTAAACCAGTAAGTTTGATTGATGCTGCCTTATTTATCAATAAAGAAGCGGTGTTTTCACCATTATCTATTACCAACCTCAATCTAACATCTTGTTGAGATTCTGTCGAATCACAAGATGAACATTCGCCATCGCGAAGCACTCGACGACATCCTAAACAACGCATTATTATTCCAGAATCATCTCGCACACTAACTATTGTTCCTTCGGTAGATATTCCAACTCTACTAGACGAATTAGTTAATTCAGTCAAGTCAACTTGAACAACATGATCTTCGAGATTGATTGATTCATCCCAAGGAGTTTTGTCAAGAAATTCTACTTGCTTTGCACTATCAACCGTTATGTCAGGAATGCCCTGCCAAGCTCTTACCCTAACGCCGGACAGTTTAACGGTTAACGGCAATTTATTTTCGTCTATAGGCAATTCTTCCCAGGCACTCATTCGGCATCTTCCGGTCAAATCTGCTATTTGTCCTGACCAAAGATGCTTTTCGACTCCATCTTTAGTGAAAGAACGCTTTTGCCATTCTGTAATTTGTACAATAATTTCCACATCTCTTGAACCATCGGTAAGTTGAGACACTGTTTTCATATTTTGGCTGTTTAGTTTTTCTGTATCTGCAAAATTGGCGTCGTGAAAGGTTTCGATCTTAGTTGTTCTACCAAAATTCAATTCCGGAGTATCTCTAAAGGTTTTAACCTGTGCCCCATCTATTTTTACCAAACTACCAATCTCATGTTCGAATGGTTCCCATGAAAGAAAACCAATGGTGCCAGATTCATCAGCAATTCTGCCCCTTACCACGTCGATAGATCCAGATCCATCTTTACGGTGAATTTGGTCTTCCCTGCATGAAAGTACTCTGCCAACAACACAAATATAGCCGTCTTTTGGAATATTACTGATATCTATTGGCTCACCAGGAGCATTAACCGGTCTTGTTCCCTCTCTGAGTACCGCGATTCTTGCCCCTTGATTTATGTTTAGCGACATTTTTCCTTGATACTCATTGACTGATGCACCCTCAATTCGGACTACAGAACCTGGTGTTATGTTCGAGTTTGGCCCCCAGTCCTTGTATTCCCAACGAACTCTTTCTGAGCCATCATTCCACGGATTATCTTCAAGTAATCCGAAGGCGATTTTCTTCTCCTCACCTCTAATTGTTTGCTCTCTAACATTATGAGAAATTATTTCTACTTCTATCTCAACATCCTTGTCGGTTCCTGAAAGTTCAGATAGCGACTTTACTTTCTTAGTATTCCTTGGTTGGTTATTAGCCCTATTAGGTGATGTAGTTTGTTGTTCACCTTGGAATCTTCTAACTATTGATCTAAGTGCATCTTGTGGTGGAATATAGAATTCTTCTTCATATTTCTTAAATGAAGCTTTGACTTCATCAACATTAGCATCAGGGCATTCTGATAAAACTGCCTTGACGTGTGATTCATATTTGTCTTCAGACATATGAAACACCTGTACAAATAATATTCAGTTTGCCGTTTCCATAATTTGGAACGGATGCGGGCCTCTGTGCGGTTTGGTTTAGACAATACACTCCCTTTTCCTCCAGTAATGTAATACCGGAGTCGGCGGAACATAAATTATCCCATTGAAAAATCGATTAAACAGGATTAACTCTTATTCCTTTGGTCAATAATACATTTGGTACGTACATAGTTCCAGATGAGTAAGACCCCTGTGGCCTTACATCATCACCAAGGTAAACTCCTTTTTGTAATGCTTTAGCCATATTACCTGACACTCCGGCTTGTTTAACAGCACCAATTATTTCACCATTTTCCACACGCAATATTGAACTGGAGGTGACAGAAAAGTCTCCGCTAGTAGGGTTGGCTGTATGAGCGCCCATGACACTATTGATGACGAATCCATCTCCCATCACTTCAAGCATGGATTCAAAATTATGAGATTTTTTAGAAGAAGACAAAAACAGGTTGCTGCACCCTGAAATAGGTGGAGATTGGTGACCTGACCTTATCGCTGAACCGGTGGTATGTGCAGAGTCAATTCGCCCCTCTGAAATTTGTTGTGCAGAGTCTCTGGTTGACCACAAGGAACCTGTTAACTTACCATCTTGGATTAACACATTTTGCCTCGATGGTACTCCTTCGTCATCCCTTGAACCTGATGACTTACCGGCTTCAACTGTTGCATCATCGATTATTGACAGTTCAGAACTAATCACATTTTGAGACATCTTACCTGACCAAAAAGATTCATTACGGACTAGTTTTTCTCCTTTTACTGCTGTGGGAACAACTACTGAAAACAAAGGAGAAAACCCCTCACTGGTCATCAATATTGGCGAATCATCTTCCGGAGCTTCGACCTTGATTGGATCTCTAGTTAGTTGAGCCCATTCAACTGCTCTTTCAATACACTGAGGGACATTTGGGAGTTGACTTTTTGCAGATTTACTTTGCCAAGAACTAGTTAGTTGACCGTTTTCCTCTATAGAAATTTGTACACCGACTCCATGCGAAGTAGTCAAACCTCCAGACTCAATACCTTCACTAGTAAGAATTGATGCTGCATTAGCACTAACTCCGATGCCTCCTCCAGTAACAACCGCTCGTGAATCCAAGGAAGCAACCTCTGAAATTATAGCGTCTGCTTGGTTAAGGAGGAATTCGGAATCTAAATCGATAATGGATTTATCAAATAATCCCGCTACTTGTTGTGCACTTTGCTCTGATGGAAGGACAAACCCCTCTATTGAAGGTGACATGCGGGCAATTGAAATCGCACTACTGATTGCTTCATCCGCTGATTTAACATCAACAAGATAAGCAAAACCAAATTTACCATCTTCTAACACCCTAATTCCATATCCACCTTCACCACCACCACCGGCAAGAGAGATTTTGCCGCCTTCAATGTCTATTTGGTGACCGTATGACTGGGTAGCAACTACTTCCCATTGACTGATACCTAATTGATTGCACCGAGAACCAATAATTCTACACCCGTCTTGAAGTCGGTCTAATGCACCGTCTGGCAACAAATTCATCCCACCAAAGCTTCACTTATTCGCATAATTGGACCGCCATCACCGACTGGAACTGTTTGCCCTTTACCGCAGAATCCTGGAGCCGCCAACCTAGAATCTTTGGTCAATCCGTCAACATCGTTCAGTATCTGCAAGGTTAGTCCACTGACACTTACATCCTTTAGCGGAGTAGTTATTTCTCCATCTTCGATTAACCACGCTTCTTGTGCAGCGAATTGGAATGAACCTCTGCCGGTGTCTACTTGCCCGCCACGAGAACCACATGCATAGACACCATACTCAACATCATCGACAAGATCATCTAAGTCGTTGTGTGTACCTCCGTGGATTAATGTGTTTGACATCCTAACCAGTGGGTGATGCAAGCCGTCTTGAGCCCTGGCTCCAGCATTGGGTTTGATACCGAAATGTTCTGCAGTCTCCCTATGGTTAAGATATTCAGTCAATACACCATTTTTGATTAAGCATTTTTCTGTAGTATCAAGTCCTTCGTCATCTACTGGATGAGCCCCATAACCTCCACGAATTGTTGGATCATCAATAACGGTCACTAAATCACTGCCTATTTTTTGGCCTAATTTACCATCCAAACAAGAATCACCAGCAGCCACTAAATCTGCTTCACAAGGATGACCTAAGGCTTCGTGAATGTAAACGCCTGTCAAGTCGCGGTCAGCAATAAGTGGCATTTTTCCTGAGGGGGCCCTTTGCGCTTTTAATAATCTTAAAGCTGAGATTCTAGCATTCTCCCCAAGAGCATCAACATCGCATGATTCTATCAGTTCTAATCCTCCTTCGCCACCAAAACGTGTACGGTAGGAAACAACATTGCCTCCATCTCTAGCGGTGACCATGCCGTTGATTAACGATCTTTGAAAACTCCATGTTCGATTCATTCCTTCGCTACTCAAAAACTCAGTGTGAATATTTTCATCATGCCACCCGCAGGTAACAGATACGATATTTTCATGTTCTGATGCAGTTGAATTCATTACCTTCAAATGTTCAAGACGCTGGGACAATTCAGTATTTCTAACATCTTTTTTAGGTACCCAATGAATACTGTCTTCAATGATGGGAACTTCTGCTAATTTTATTGGCTGATCTTTTGCAGACCTCCTTGCAGCAACTGATTGGGCTAGTTTCAAAGTAGGTGACATTTGTTCTTGTAACGACGAGATGTCAGTTGTTGAGTGAACACCCCAAGCTCCATCAGCCAGCACTCTAATAGTTGCGCCAATTTCTTGACCTGGTATTGCTCTCTCTAATTTCCCGTCGCGCATGGCCACAGAATAATCGGTTAATGCAACTAACCTTACTTCAGCGTATGTTGCACCGTTGCTAGTCACTAAATCTAAACTTTTATTGATTTTATCTACATCTAGATATCTGTTGCTGTTTCCGGATACCATTGAATCTGGAGTCTTAACTAGGACCATAATCACCCCAAGAGGCGGTGGTGTTTGAATACTTCTTTCAAATGACTCAAGAGTTGAGGTCTGCAGATATAATATGACCAATTATAGAATCCATTAAATTTAATTTTGATTCTGGTAACGGAATGCCCATTTTCTTAACTCCTTCAACATTGATCTCTGGTTTACCTTCGATCGCTTTGACATTTAGTTTTTCAATCAATGTTGTTACTCCAGAATTAAACTCATCCAAAGAAAATGATGGTGTTATCTCATCTAAATCCATAATATGGTTTGGCAAAAATATCAGCCATGCGGTATTATCTTCTTTATTTATTCCCGCTTTTTTGAAAGCTTCTGAAACGTGATGTGTTCCAGCAATATATCGCAAAAATTCAGCATCTAATGATCTTGCAAGCGCCTTATTGTTGGAAAATGCTCGCTTTGCCAAAAGCCAAGCAGTCCACAGTTGTTGCTGACCATGTGCAGCATGATGTGACATTAATAACCAACTATCATCTTCTCTCTGTTGGAGAAATTCGCCGATAAAATCACTGCTATGATTGGAGATATCCAACTTGACGCAAGGGAACTGAGGCATCTCCATAATTATCGGCAGGTGAACTGGCTTTTCAATAATCCGCTCAAATTTCATCATCTAAAGGTATGTCATCAAGACGAACCTTTCGTTTTTGCTGTTTGGAAGGTTCTATCACTTTAGCTACCTCAAGCATTATTTTATCCAATAACTGAGGACCCCAACCACGTATTTTTAAAATCTGATCCCTTTTTTTCTTGGTCATATTTGACACATCTTGAGGAGTTCTTATGTCAAGTTTAGATAACTCACGTGCCCTATATCGGCCGACATTTGGAATATTTACCAGGGTAAGTAAATCTTCTTTGCAGCCATGTCTTACCCGCAAACGCAATACGTCTAATTGTTTGATCAGTTCAGCAATCTGTGGCATGTGTTCATCAGAGAATACATCATCCGTCAAAATTATTTCTCGTGAAGAATGAATCAGCCATGCCATAATATCAACTCGATAGTTAATATCACCCGGGTTAACGTCTAAATCTTCCTCTATAGAACGGATGTTAGATTCTTCACACCACATTTCAACCATCCATGCAGATTTAACATTGGAAAGTAGCATTTCATCATAACTAGAATCAGATAATAATTCATCTTCAACTGAATTAGTTTTTATCCATAGTTTTGAATTTGGCTCCATTTCTGAGTTTTTTGCCCACAATGAAGTGAAATCTGGAGTTGATGTTGCTAGGTGTAAAAGTCCAAAATTGGTTACTGGGGCAATGTCCTTGACAATTCTTCTTATCGCTCTTCTAAGTCCTGTTCTAATGATAGATGCGGACAGTGGGTCAAGGTACAATTGAGTTATTCTCTCACCCATTAATGTAGCCTCATATTTCATACCGGAAAATTCATCCAAATCATTTGAATGCCATGCACCAACAGAGCTTAATTCAGATGCAAGATTAAACCCTAATACTGGTTTATTATGGGCTGTGGATTTATCGATAGTAATGGAATTATTTTCACCATTCATCTCGACACCTTGAGTAGATTTTGCAACCATTGCCCAAGCAGGAACATTGTCGTCCCAGTCATCGCTATCTACAACTTTATCTGCACGTGCCTCAGAATAAGATTTGTCAACTCCTACTTTTCTAATGAAACGTTCATCGGTTAACCATGTTAGTGTTTGATCAATCTTTTCTTTCAAGATATGTTTTGGAGTTGAAAATCCGAGAAATGTTGCGGCAAAGAAATCTCCTATCTCTCCCCTATGCTGAATTCCGCCTGTCGATATAATTGAAAGAATGTGGGTTCGCAAAGCAGGCTCGCCTGCTAACTTGGAATTTATTGGCTCCACATCTCCAAAAAAGTATTTCTCACTAACCATATCTGCAACCTCCCAGCCGTCGGTGCCTTTGCATAGAACCCAAGCCTCACCAAAATCGTCATATTTTGGCCTACCGGCTCTACCTAGCATTTGCCTAACCTCCATAACCGGCAAAGGTCGACTCATTCCGTCATCCCACCTTTTGATGTCTCTAACTAATACTCTTCTTGCTGGAAGATTTACCCCCGCAGCCAAGGTAGGTGTCGCAGATAAACAAGTCAAAATTCCTTCTTTGAAGGCATTTTCAACTACTTTTCTTTGATTATGAGTCAAGCCCGCATGATGAAAGGCGGTTCCTCCTCGAATACATTGCACTAATTTCTCACCCATTGCAGATTGACGGCCACCCTCTATAGAAGATGCTATTTCATTTAATTTAGCAATTCTCTCAACGTCTTCTGTGGAAAGTTTTTTTGACACTCTTTTGGCTAATTTTACCGCCTCAGATTCAGCACTTTTCCTAGTCCCGACAAAGATTAATAATTGACCAGAAGCGTCTATTGTATCATTCAATACAACCCAAGTAGGTTGTGATTTTGGACCTTCAAGATCTCTTGGTGGATTAAGTAAATCTGCATTAGCTGATAAATTAGCAGACTGCACCATTCTAGGCTCCAAATGTAAATCATGAAATGTACTATATTCTAAAGCAACTGGCCGCCAATTTGAAATTATCAATTCAGCATCAAGCCAATTTGACAGTTGTTCGCAATTACCCACGGTAGCAGACAGAGCGATGATCTGAGCATTAGGTCTTAGATAACGTAATTTTGTTAAATTAATTTCCAAAGTTGGACCCCTAGATGCGTCATTTAACAGATGAAATTCATCTGATACGATAATTGAAACATTAGACATCGCCTGGGAACGGTTTCTAATTATTGAATCTAATTTTTCAGAAGTACATACTAGTATGTCACACTCATCAATCCTTTTTGCTTCGGATGATGAATCACCAATACCTAACCCAATAGTTAGATTTAATGCCTTCCCAAGCGCCTTAAAATCTTCAAATTTCTCAGAAGCTAAGGCTTTGAGTGGCACAATATAGATGGCTTTAGAACCAATATCCTCTAGTAGCAACTTACGCAAAATCGCGATATAAGCAATAAGTGACTTACCGCTTGCGGTGGGTATTGCAATTAACGCACTACGATTGGAGAAGACTGCCTCCATCGATTGTGCTTGAGGCGGATGTAGTTTGGTAATTCCCCATTGTTCTATGAAGAATTTCTTAGCCTTATCGGGTAAAACCAAGTCATCTATCGACACAACTTGGCCTGCCATGTGGTGACTGTGATGTCAATAGTCCAAAAGGACAACGCATGAAATTATAATTCCGACACCAATAAAACCCGCCGGCTACTGCATATCTAACATGAGCGACGATATGGATTCGATAATTGAAGAAAGATTATCGGTTTTTGATGATGAACCAGATCTAAATGATTGGGTTGAGGTCATGTGTGGTGCCGCTATGGCAGTATTAGGCATCTTTCACCTAATTGAGCCAGGTGATTTAGTCGACCAGAGCATTATGCGATGGTTCGCAGCTGCAGTTGTTGCAGCCGGCGCGGTGTGGGCTGGACATGGGTTAAAAGATATGGCTGTCAAGGAAGTTAGACGCTCTATTGCGATATTAGACATGTCGGAGTCAATTGATTCATCGCCAAATCATGGTTTGATTAGAGATGTGTTACTAAATCCTCAAGCATACAAGGACTTCTTGCTAGAGGCTTACGAAACAGCATGGTCTGATGGAGTAATCACAGAAGAAGAACTTCAAGACTTGAAATCTTTCCAGGCTGCTCTAGGAATATCTGATGAAGATGCTGCACGAATGAATGTTGAGGCAGCAGTCAAATCTGCAGCCAAAGATGGTGAAATTTCTGAAGCAGAAAAATCCACGATTGAAAGGGCTGCTCAAGATGCAAACATGGACGTTGAAGAAGTAATTGAAAAAGCAGAACAAAAAGCCAAAAAAGGTAAAGGAAAGAAAAACTCGAAAAAGTAATCAAGTTTGAACATCCGTTAGAATAGTTGAACAATTTCTGCACCTATACTTCCCTTTGCTGGGCTTTTTCCTCGGGAAGCTTTTCGAGCATGTCGAACATGTCCACAACCATTTAGCAGACTTTCTTCGTAGGTATTCTGTAAACTCAGGCCCAATTATACCTGCCTCAACCCCTGGCCAAGAATACTCTAAATGTCTAAATTCTGCATCATGATTATGGAATCCCAAAGCGTGAATAAACTCATGATGCAGTACAAAAGCGGCATATGCATTCCAATCTCCCGACAACAATTCAGGATGCAATTCGATTACTTCGACAAATTCTAGACCCAATTGTTCTCTAGAGATTCCTCTTTGCCATTTTGTTGCCCCGTGACGCTGGGTTGCGTTTCTCTTTAGCACTGCAAGTGGTATTTCGTATAATAAATCCAAATCAAAATTTTGCCATATTGCCATATCCTTCATAATTTCAACAACTATTACTCTTAGCTTACCTAGTTGGTCTGTTTGTTGTTTAGAAGGTTTGGCCATTAATCTAATTCCACCTATGATATGCAGGATGACCTTCTTTGACTGCTACAAATAATCCTTCTCCTGTGGCGCAAATTTTACCGTTAGCCTCGAGCAATAATTCGACTTTTACTTTGTTTCCGTCTAACTCAATGATTTGACTGGTAACGATAAGTTTGCAACCTACTGGGGTTGGCCTCCTCAATTTAACAGAATAAGAAGCAGTAACAGTACAAGGTGGTTCATCCAAAGAATTGTGATCCATAAGTGCTACCGCAGCAGTCCAATTGCCGTGACAATCAAGCAATGTTCCAATAATACCACCATTAATCATGCCGGGGAATGCTTGATGAAAGTCACTTGGCTGGAATTCCATTGACAATCCATTTTCAATGCGGTGACTGGAAATCCTCAATCCTTTTTCATTTGCTGGCCCACAACCAAAACAAATAGAGTTTGGTGCGTACATCTGTTGAACTCCTAGGTCAGGCATGGATGTTCCAAGTGTTAGACGTCTTTGTTTATTGCGACTATTTTTCAGCAGTACAATTCATTGACGATGACTGATTGGGTCTGTCATGGGCAAGGGTAAAAAGGTCAAAAAGACCAAAGTAAGAGTTGCCCATGAGTTACCAAAACGTCGTAGAATGGCAATTCAAGAAGCCTTAGCTGCACATCAAACAGAAGACCGTCCTGAGTGGGATCGTGGGGCAGAATGGGGCAATATTAGGCTATTTCGTAAAATAATCAAACCAGGAACGATAAGAACCATTTCACTCCCGCTTCTAGAAGTTGATCTTGGAGACCCATGGCCAATTCCTGTTACCGTAATACATGGAGTAAGACCGGGACCAACAATCACGGTACTAGGTGGTATTCACGGAGATGAATTAACTGGTGCTTCAGCATGTACGCATCTTTTGTCAAATGCATTTACCGACATTGGCAAATCATTAGACCCAACTCAAATGGCAGGAACTTTGAGAATTGTTCCAGTTGTCAATCTGCCTGGATACCGCAGTAAATCGAGATACTTCCCCGATGGTAGAGATTTGAATAGAAATTTCCCTGGAGATTTTAAAGGCTCCACGACAAAGCGAGTTGCTGCGCAAGTATGGAAATACTTACTAAATGATAGTGATGCCATTATCGATTTGCACAGCGCAGCAAAAGGCCGCTCTAATATGCCCCAGATTAGAGTTGATTTAGCTCATGCCAGTTCTAACATACTAGCAAAGGCCTTTGGAATTGAAATCTTACTTGACTCCAAACCGCCAAAGGGTTCTCTTAGAAAAGCAGCAAATGAACAAGACATACCGTCAATTACTTATGAGGGAGGAGGAGCAAATTTGATTGATAATACTACCGTAAAGGTGGCAATACATGGGGTAATGAATATACTCAGGTCGTTAAGAATGGTGCCAGGAGCTCCAAATAGACCTAGATTTAGGATGCTTGCAAGTGGTTCAAGATGGCTTAGAGCTAGTGAAGGAGGATTACTGGACATGTTTGTATCCTCGGGCTCTGTAATGAGAGAAGGCGAAGTTATAGCAACAATATCTGATCCAGCAACTCCCGGACTTACTGTTGATATTGTCGCCCCGGAAGACGGATTATTAATTGGCGCTGCAACTAATCCATTTACGGCCTCTGGAATGCCTGTTGGACACTTTTTACCGGTTGCTAAACATATAACACTACTAGAACAGCAGATCGATAAAAATGGCTATTTCATTGTGTGTGGTTCAGATGAAGAACCATCATGGCGAGACGAAGTTGATGTTGACGAAGTTGCAGTAGATGGAGAATGGAGTGGTGGAAGTGTTGATAGCGAGTGGGTTAACTCTAATTCTAACCAAACCAATCCAGATACTTACCGGGAATTTGAATAATCAACTATTCAAATATTGAGCCACTTCGGATTCAATCTCTGCATCAGTCATATTCCTACTTTGGCTTTTAGCGACCTCAAACATGTGCGCTACCAGTTCATCTGAAACCTCGTAGCCGTTTTGTTCAAGCCACCAGATTATGTTCGAGCGACCGGCCATGTGACCGATACGAATTACCTGTTTAAGCCCAAAATCGCCAGCGGGGACACCTGAATAAACCCTGTCTGCAAGCCAATCATCACCTTTTCGCATTGCTTTGATAACTGCTGAAGCATGAACTCCAGTACCGGTTTCAAAAGCATCTGAACCAAATATTGGATAATTTCTAGGCAGTGGAACTTCTATGTACTTATTCGCCATTCTAGTATACTCATCTAGTAGAGTCAAATCATTGTCTATTACACCCATTAATTTGAGATTTACCAAAGTTTGATCCATTGGGGCATTTCCTGCCCTTTCACCTACACCAAGAGCCGTTCCGTGAATAACGTCTGCACCTGCCTCAACTGCAGCGATATTGTTAGCAACACCTAGACCACGATCTTGGTGACCATGCCAGTTAACCTCGATTTGGTTTCTATGATAACCACCGTCTTTGATGACTTCCTCATCAATAAAATTCAATAATTTCTTAACTCCATTTGGAGTTACATGCCCGCAAGTATCACAAACGCAAAGTCTTCTTACACCAAGCTCCATAGCTCTTTGATAGATTGCTTTCACATCTTCGGGATTTGAACGTGTAGTGTCTTCAGTCACAAACATAACTGGTACTTCATTTTCTACTGCATATGAGACTGCTTTTTCCATTGTGGAAATTAATTTTTCCATTGTCCATCCTTCGGTGTATTGCCTAATAGGACTAGTACCTAAAAATGCAGAGGCTTGAATTTCCATTCCGTGTTGTTGTTGCATCTGCACCAGTGGTTCAATGTCATTCATTAATGTCCTAACCGCAGCACCGGGCCTAATTTGGTAATCGTTCTCAGATATATGCGAAAGCATTGCACTAATGTGTTCTCGATGAAATGGGCCCGCTCCTGGAAGGCCTAAATCGACTTTTTGAATACCCAACCTTTCCATGTAAGAAAGCAGTTCAATCTTTTGTTCTATAGAGGGATTTCTAGCGCTTGGACTTTGTAATCCATCCCTTAATGTTTCATCATCAAACCATACATCGTGAGGGTGATTTGCTGGATTACGATTAATCTCATAATCGATAACATTCCAATCATAAATCAATTTATTTGTATTCATTGGTATCACCTCTAGACACTCGGGTATGCCAACCACAGGCGTTATTCAATTTGAAGTCGTCGATTTATCAATCACTCTTCTTCATTTAGAGTATCACCGGATTGTTCTGAGTCAAGTTCATCTTCATCTTCAATCAAATCAGCAGGTAATCTAGCGACAAAAATAATCTCGTCGGTAAACCCAGATTTACCCTTATTCCTTAATTCCATGATTCTTGTTCCTTTTGATTTTTTAGATTTGGTCTCTTTTGTTTGATTTGCTCTAAGCCTAATCATCATACCTTTCTTGGTCAATACAAACAGATTATCTTCTAGGTCTGGAATATGTCTAGCAGCAATGATTTCATCATTCTCATCCTTGTTGATGTTCATAGTGAAAGCACCCTTTGCACCTGGATTGGTTTTCCTGTAGCCATCCGTACGCTCCATTAAATCGCCAGTGTCTTTATCCACTTTCTGAATTCCATCAGCATCTAGGTATGGTATTTTCTCTGCTGTACCAAGTCGACTTCGCTTAGCCATTCCATACTTTGAAATTGTCAAGATTTGCGTTTCGGTATTATCTGTTGCGATCATACCAACAACGTGTCCTCCATCTGCACCTTTTCTAGTACCTGTTTTGATACCATAGACACCAGCCGAAACTCTTCCGGATGCTCTAATTTTACCACAGGCAAATCTACTTGCAAATCCTGTGCTGGAAATCATTACGATATCTGAATCATCAGTACCGCACCTTACGTTGACTAAACTGTCCCCATCTAATTTGAATCTCAGAGCATATTTCCCGTTACGATTGATTTTGACGTATTCTTCTAATCGAGTTTTCTTTATCAAGCCCAATTTCGTAGCGAATAGTAAGTAGTTACCCTCTGCGTTTTCTAATTGCTCTCTTGAGATTGGAAGAATTGTTACTATGTTTTCGTCATCCCTGAGGCTTTCTAATAAATTCCTAATATGACCGCCCCTAGAATGCCTACTACCAAGTGGTGTTTCCCAAGCCTTTAGACCATAAACGCGACCCTGGTCGGTAAATATCAATAATCTGTCCTTACTGAAACATGTAATGATTAGTTGTGGTGTATCTTCAGCTTTGGTAGCTACTCCCTTGAGACCTTTGCCGCCTCTGTTTTGGACTCTAAATGATTCAACTGGTAAATGCCTGATATAATTGTCCTCACTAAGAGTAATAGCAATTGCTCGCTCTTCAATCAAATCTTCACGATCCATTGAAAGTGGCATTGGATCAATGTAAGAACGTCTGTCATCGCCATGCTTCTCAACCATCTCGTTAAGTTCATTGAGCAATATGTCTAATCTTCTTAACCTTGATGAAATAATATCGTTAAGATCTGCTATCTTGAGTTGTAACTCAGAATACTCATTTTGTACTTTTTCAACGTCAAGTCGACTCAATTGGTATAATCTTCTCTCAGCTATTGCTTTGGCTTGTGCTTCACTGAAATCAAACCTTTCTATTCCACTCATGGTTTCGTCGCCTCGCAAAATAGTTTCAAACTGTTCACGGCTGGCGCTTGCTTTACCTACTGCAATAACATCATCAATCCTGTCTTGTGCTTTGACTAGCCCTTCTAGTATGTGAGCCCTAGATTCGGCTTTTTCTAATTCAAAGATAGCGCGACGCTCGATTACTGATTCCCTGTGTCCAACATAAGTATGTAGAATAACCGGTAGAGTAAGTAGAACTGGTCTGCCGTCTAGTATTCCCATCATGTTAGCAGAATAAGATTCTTGCAAACGACTTGATTTGTATAATTGGTTCAAAACCGCATGGGGATCTGCATTATTTTTCACTTCAATAACTACTCGAATTCCTTCTTTAGATGATTCATCTCTGATATCTCTAATGCCCACAACAGTACCTTTGCTAACTAAATCTGCAATGTGTACAAGCATGTCTGCCTTTTTGACCTGATAGGGGATCTCGTGGATAATGATTCTCTTACCATTTTGATCATCTAATACATCACACTTTGAACGGACATGAAATCTACCTTTTCCAGTTGAGTACATATCGAAAATACCATCAACACCGTGAATTCCTGCTCCGGTCGGGAAATCTGGACCTCTTACGTGCTCCATATATTCTTCTATAGAAATATCAGGAGTTTTATTTTCATCTACACCTTCCTCAATAATGGTGTTGATATGCAAATTAATTGCACCTGCTACCTCTGTCAAATTATGCGGAGGTATTCGAGTAGCCATACCAACTGCAATTCCATCACTACCATTCAGTATCAAATTTGGCAGTCTTGAGGGAAGAACTGTTGGTTCGTTCTCTGAATCATCAAAGTTGGGTTGAAAGTCAACCGTATTCTTGTCGATATCTTCTAGCATATGTTTTGAAATCTTATCTAGTCTACTCTCAGTGTATCGCATAGCAGCAGGTGGGTCACCATCGATAGAACCAAAATTTCCTTGGCCGTCAACTAATGGATATCTCAAGGAGAAATCTTGTGCCATCCTAACCATTGTGTCATAGATAGATTGATCGCCGTGTGGGTGATATTTACCCATTACTTCTCCCACTGATC
>CAXGZX010000012.1:0-28224 GCA_964014545.1 uncultured Candidatus Poseidoniales archaeon
AAAGTGAATGACTATTTTGGCTAAATGATGCAAATACTATTGACCTATCACCTAGACCACTAAACATGCCCGAGTCCGAGAAAGCGGCCAGTAATGAAACCAATTATGTGGTAAAAAAGGGAGAGAGAATCCCACGTAAGCCCCAGGGAGAATATGCTGAAGCTGAAAGTTTGAAGCATGCCATATCACGCGATGGTTTTCTAGGAACCGCCATGGATGATAAGAACCAATATGGTCCAGTATCTATGATGATATTACTACTCATCGTAGCAACAGTTACCGGATTGGGTTTAAAATTACTAAGTTGAGTCTTCTTTTTTCGCTGCCTCAATGCTAGCAGGATTCATGGCAATTCTGATAAATATGATTGCTAACAATGAAGATATTATGAAAAATACCCCGACATAATTAGATATGTTATACCACATCATACAGACCCCAACCAGGGATAAATAAGCAACTAGTTGACAGACCGCTGAGGCCCTATTCAAACGATCTTTCATCTCTTCGCTAAGCTTACCGGCATTTTCCATTAAAAATGTGTAAATAAGGAAGTATATACCTTGAAATGGCAACGTTGCCGCGATTATTGCTAAGGCGATTTCTCTGATAAATTTGGGATTAGATTCCTGTTCTATACCTTGAAATAACATCACTGCTGTATTTGTACCTAACAATGCAGCCATTATTGTCCATCGCTTATCTTGGGAGGATGTTCTACTCTCCACATTGACAGACTTATCGGACATTAACTCTAAATTTGTCAACAAGGGTTTCAATATTTTGGCAGGTTACTGTAATATGATAACTTTTGAGCGGTGTTTTACTATTTTCGAAGTAAATAACAATAAAAATCTAATCGAAATGTTATAGGATGTTGTCCAAGACCCCTAACCATGGCATTCTGTCCACTAGATTACCGATACGGGTCGCAAGAGTTCAAACATATATGGTCTGAACTTGGAAGACATGAAAGACAATTAGAAGTTGAGAGAGCTCTAATTTGGGCTCACATGCAACTCGGCAGAGTTTCCAAAGAAGACTATGAGGCTGTCGCAGCGATTTCTAATCCAACATCGGTTACTAAAGAACGGGTGTCAGAAATCGAAGCAGAAACCAGACACGACATAATGGCATTAACAAAAGCAATGGCAGAAGCGGCCGGAGATGCTGGTTGGTGTATTCATTTAGGAGCCACTTCTAATGATATCGTCGATACTGCAGTGGGACTACAGTTGAGAGACAGTATGGTTATGTTACGAGCAAGAATATGTGGACTGATAAATATCTGTGCTGAAGTAGCAGAGCGAGAAAGGGACACTGTAATGCTAGGTAGAACCCATGGTCAAGCCGCTGTCCCCATTACTTTCGGACTAAAAGCTGCAGTATGGCTAGATGAATTAAGAAGACAATTGATTAGACTTGATGAAAGAAGCCCGAGAATTGCTGTTGGTAAATTTCTAGGGGCTGTTGGAACCGGTGCAGCACAAGGTGTGCATGCTAGAAAGTTACAGGAATTGATTTTGACCCATTTAGGGCTTGGAGTACCGCTGGCAACCACACAAGTTGTTGGTCGAGATAGATATGTAGAATATATCTCATGGTTAGCCAATGTCGCAACCACATGTGAAAAGATATTACAAGAAATACGTAACTTACAGCGTTCAGAAATTGCTGAGGCTGGTGAAGGATTTGATGTTGAGAAACAAGTTGGTTCCTCGACTATGGCGCACAAGAAAAACCCCATAAAATCTGAAAATGCTAGCGGACTTGCCAGAATAGTTCGTTCTATGATCATACCAACTTACGAAAATGCCCTTCTATGGCACGAAAGAGATTTGGCTAATTCATCTAGTGAAAGATTTACTCTCTCCCATGCTTCAGCCCTATGTGATGACGTCATGGCAAAAACGACTGATGTTTTGAAGAATATGTGGGTTGATGCTGAGCGTTGTATGGAGAACATCAAATCACAGCGTGGACTAGTGATGGCTGAGAAGGTAATGATTGAACTAGTTGAACATGGCATTCCCAGAGATGAAGCCCATGAAATATTAAGAGCAGCATCGTTTGAAGCCGTTGACAAAAAAATTGAGCTGATCGATATTTGTAGCAGAACACCTGCTATTGCTGCTGCATTTTCTGCTGAGGAATTAGAAGAAATGTTCGACCCTATGAATCACATCGGTGTGTCTGGAGAAATTGTTGATGAGTGTGTTCAATTAGCCAGAGAAGCCATCAAATGAATTTGAAATTTTGTTGATTTTGTACTGGCCTCTACGACCTAACCACTGTTTTTCACCCTCAATTTTTATCGAGCCTGAAAAGTGAGGCCCATATGTAATTAGAGTTTCATACTCACCACCCTCACCGTCAACATTGAACCTAAACTTATTTGACAACTCAATTAGTTTGGTCAACGATTGTTCTGTTAAGAGCTCACCCAACCATGATTCATCAAGTCCATCGCATGCTACACTTGTGATAACTACTCCAAAACCGTGTTCCACTAATCCAGTAATGTGACCCAGTGACGATTGATGCCAAAGAGGAGTGTAGCTAATAATTCCCAATCGATGACACATACGTTCTATTCGGCTTTTTTGATAATCTGAACGTAGAGCACCACAAACCAAACCGTCAATTGGTAATTGAGATAGGGATTGCTCCAGTTCATCGACTTCTAAATCTTCAATTCCTTGAGTTTTAATTGGCACCCATGTCGTGCCAGATAATTTTGCTTGGTGACCGACTATTTCAGTTCCTGGAATTTGAAACATCATAGAATCTTTGCCTTCAACAATCATTGTCACTAGGTGAGTAACCTCCCAACCACGACAGGTTGCCCACCACCATGCTGCGGAAGAATCCTTACCACCTGATGAAAGAATTGCTACTCGCATATTACATTCCAGAAACTAACTACTGATGAAATTGATTATCTATTCGTAGGAGTTATATGGGTCGCAGAAAATGGACTATTACTTCGACTAGACACAGGGCTAAGTGACCCTCATGCTCATAAAGTGTCGACTCGAGGATTAGATAGGTGAGAAGATGCAACCAAGTGGAAGAGGATATGATCATGGAATCACGACATTCAGCCCTGACGGAAGATTATTCCAAGTTGAATACGCAAGAGAATCAGTAAAACGTGGTACGACTACGGCAGGACTAAAATTCAAAGATGGCGTAGTTCTAGTTTGTGACAAAAGAATCATCAGCCGATTAATTATCCCTGAATCTATTGAAAAAATGTTCAAAATTGACAACCATGTTGGTGTTGCAACATCAGGATTGATGGCAGATGCAAGGCAACTAGTCGCTCGCTCAAGGGTTGAGGCTCAAGTCAACAGAATCACATACGGCGCTACAGTTCCTGTCGACGTTCTGGTAAAGAAAATCTGTGATTTTAAGCAATCATTCACTCAATATGGTGGTTCAAGACCATTTGGAACCGCATTATTAATTGGTGGAGTAGATGATAACGGAATCCACCTGTTTGAAACTGACCCAAGCGGTGCATATCAATCATATCATGCTGGAGCAATTGGTAGCGGAAGAAACACGGTAATCGAATATTTCGAAAAGAACTGGAAAGATACTCTAACCCTAAATGCAGCTATGAAATTAGGCCTAGAAGCCTTAAGAAATGCCAACGATGCAGAACTCAATCGTGATGCAGTAGAAGTAGCAGTGATTGATTCATCTGGCTACAGATTCCTCGATAGAGATGATGTTAACAAGCAAATTGACCGACTAAAACCACTTGAAGAGTAACCGTCAAGATGAAGGGGCACCTTCCACATGGACAACATGAGGGAGATAGATGGTCAGCCTAGATGATTCAGTGCTAGCAAGAATGGAAAAAGGTGGCAAACGCTACGAATTATTAGTTGACCCTGAGATGGTTGACGACTTCAAAAATGACCCTGACTCAGTAAATATCGATGACTTTCTAGCCATGGATGAAGTTTTTCATGATGCAAGAGGTGGAGAACGGCCAACCGAGGAAGCAATAGAGAATACCTTCGGGACCCAAGATATTTTGGAAATCGCTAAGACAATTCTAAACAAAGGTAGTATCCAATTAACCACCAATCAGCGCAAAGCAATTGTTGAAAAAATGCGCCAGAAAATTATTCACCACATACACAGCCAAGCTGTGGATCCAAAAACAAAAAGTCCACATCCAGTCACTAGAATTGAACTAGCACTAGAAGAATCACGCTATTCAGTAGACCCGTTTAAGAAGTTGGAATTGCAAATTAAAGATGCTGTTGATAAATTAAAGGTGTTAATCCCGTTATCTTTTGAGACAATGAGGCTTGCTTTCAAAGTGCCCGGTTCTGCCTATGGTGGTGCAATGAGAGTTCTGCGTAATTATCACGTTAAAGATGGCTGGCTAGAAGATGGAACATGGGCTTGTGTAATCGAAATACCTGCTGGAATGAAAGGTGAAATTATCGGTCAAATAATGAAAGTCTCTTCGCAAACTGAAGTTAAAGAAATGTGATTGCAATTACCGTTCGCTAAGGGTTGAGTTTATCATGGGTTGGCCAGTCGCCGGTTCGGAGAGAAAGAAATGTCCCAAGGTCTTAGCGGCGCCGAGCAGCGCCTAGTGACCCCGGGAATGACCATTGGGTCATTGACCGGGATGCGTGTCGGAAGTGGCGCAATCGTCCACAACGACGAAATTATAGCAACTAAACTCGGTTGGGTCCGAGAAAATAACGGAACCATATCGGTTGACCCAATCAATAGCCCATACATACCCCGTTCAGGAGATTTAGTAATCGGCAATGTTGCTGAAGTTAGAAATAATCTATGGTTTATGGACATTAACGGTTCATTCCAAGGATTACTTCCTATGTCACTAGCGCCGTGGAAAGTCGAATATGGTCAAGCAAGACAACACATGGATGTTGGAGATAGTTCTCTTGCTAGAGTTCAAGAAGTCGATGAATGCCACAATGTAGTATTGACTATGAAAGGCGTTGGACTTAGAAGATTATCACAAGGTGCTGTAATTGATGTACCAGTAAACCACTTGGATAGAATCCGTGGTGAAGCAAATGCAAACTTAGACCGTATGAAAGAAACCAGCGATTGTAGAATTATTATTGGTGAAAACGGTAGAGTTTGGGTCGATGGGCATGAAGATGGCATTGACTGGGTAAGAGAAGCACTAGATATTGCAAAACAACATGGACATAAATCTTCATTTGATGCTGCAATGAAAAAACACGAGAAAAAATTCAATAAAAAAGGTGATGCTTAATGGGCGGATACGGAGATGTACAATTATTACGAGAAGATGGACTAAGATTAGACGGAAGAAAGGTCGACGAGATGCGACCTGTTTCAATTCAAGCGGGGATTTTACCAGCAGCAGATGGTTCTGCAATGGTAACCCATGGACTAAACGTTGCAGTAGCAGCAGTTTATGGACCAATGGAAGCACACCCAAGAAAAATTCAACGCCAAGATAGAGCTGTTATTGATGTTAGATACAACATGGCACCATTTTCAACCAGCGATAGAATTAGACCCGGATTTAATCGAAGATCTAGAGAAATTTCTAAAGTTACTGCTGAATCATTAGAATCAGTAGTTTTAGTAGAACGCTATCCACGTGCTAAAATCCGTGTAGAAATAGAGATACTAGCCGCTGAAGCAGGAACCAGATGTGCTGGAATAACCGCCGCATCTGTAGCCCTTGCTGATGCTGGAATCCCAATGCGCGACATGATTGTTGGTGTTGCATCTGGTAAAATCGAAGGCACTGTAGTATTGGATTTGGATAAAGCAGAAGATAATTACGGACAGGCAGACCTGCCTGTGGGAATTCTACCAAATACTGGAGAAATTGCTTTCTTACAAATGGATGGTGATTTATCACCAGAAGAATATGACCTAGCAATGGAATACAATTTCAAAGCCGCTGGAGAAATTCATGAGATTATGGTTGATGCGCTAAAAGCACGTTATGAGGAGAGTGAGAACTGATGGTTCAACTAGTACCAAACTTGCTGCGTCAAGAAGTTGCAAGATTAGCAGAACAAGATGCTAGAATTGATGGTAGGGACAGATTTGAAGGACGAGATTTCACTTTAGAAACAGACTGTCTGTACAATGCAGAAGGTTCGGCAAAAGTCACCATGGGCAAGACTGTTGTTTATGCTGGAGTTAAATTCGAAATTAGAACACCGTGGCCAGACCGACCTGCAGAAGGTTCACTCATGTGCGGTGCAGAACTTAGACCAGTAGCTCACAGAAAATACGAACCTGGACCTCCATCACCTCAATCTATCGAACTTGGCAGAGTAGTTGATAGAGGCATCAGAGAATCCGGATGTATTGATATGAACAGTCTCTGTATTATTCCAGGCGAGAAAGTTTGGGGAGTAATGATAGACATTCACGTTCTTTCCGACGGTGGTAATATTTTCGATGCTTGTGGACTTGCCGCAATAGCAGCACTTAGAACAGCAGTAGTTCCAGCAGAACGATTTGATGTTGGTGAAGATTACACACTTCCTGTTAACGGCACCCCGATTATGGCTTCGTTCACTAGAGTTGGTGGCCGCTATATTTACGACCCTTGTGAAGAGGAAGAATTGGGCGGAGACGAGCGAATTCACATCACAATTGGCGATGAAGGACATCTTCACTCACTACAAAAGGGGTTAAGAGGGGTATTCACACCCGCAGAATTCGCAGAGATATTCAAGGTGGCGCAAATCAAGTGCGGCGAACTAAGAAAAGTTGTAGCAGAAAAGGAGGCGAACTGATTGGCTAAGAGAACCCAAAAAGCAGGAGCAACCGCCAAATTTGGCGCAAGATATGGTGTATCGGTAAGAAGAAACGCAGGTTCCGCCATGGCCAAGAAAAGCAGGAAATATACCTGTCCGGTTTGCCAATACAAGAAAGTCACCAGAAAGTCTGTGGGTATTTGGCACTGTAACAAATGCGATTACACATTCGCTGGCGGTGCTTGGGAACCATTTACTAGAGCATCTGATGCTAACAGTAGAATTCTAAGAAGATCTGTTGAAGGTGCAACTACTGCCGATATGGCATTCATCGCTCAACAAGCTGCAATGGACTACGAAAGAAGTCTTGTAGAATCCGAAGAAGAATGATCAATCCGGAGGACCTATATGTCCGCCAAATGGAAAATAACCTTACAGGTTCAATCTACTTCTAGTGATAACACATCCTCTCTGCAGGCAGCTATGATTACTGATTGTGAGATAATTCACCATGAAAATTCCTTTTCTATTGAAATTATTGAACAGAAAGCCAAGGATTTACGTGCCATGTGGAATACAAGAATACGCGGATTAATTGCGGTGGATTCCTTGATGGCAGTGTTAGATGGATTAGACCATAGCGAGGATTCATCAACCAGTAACGTTTGAGCCCAAATGGTGAGCATATGAGTGATATGGAACAATTCCAGATAGTTGTCTCTGAAATTCAATCAGTTAGGCAACAAATGGCAAGTCTTAATGCACAAATTATGGAACTAAAAGCTACTTCAGAAGCGGTTACAAACCAACCTCCTGAACTTTCATTACATCAGCAACTTGGTGGAATCTTAATCGAGGTTGCTGATCGAAAGTCGCTAATCGAAGTCCTCAATAAAGATGTCAGTACATTGACTGAACACCTAGAGAGATTACAAACCCGTGAAGTTGATTTAGTTAATTCTTATGAAGAACTAAAAAAAGTTCTAGAGGGATCTAATTGAGTCATGAAGATATCGAGGTAACCAGGCAACTGGCGAATCTAGATGACTGGATATCTGAAGCCTGTAAACGTGGAGCAGTACCTGTTTTAACTGGAATGAACGGCGACATGGACACAGTCGGATCTGCAATAGCACTAGCAGCATCAAACCCTAACATGATGGCTTGTGGACTTCACCTAGGTAGGGTTTCAAAAAAGGTTTGTCAACAACTATCTGCGCCGTTTAGAAAACTATCCAATGGATTGATGGATTTGCCAAACAACTTGGGTGGTATCATAATTGTTGATGCCGCAGCACCAAACCAAGTTGGTATTGATTTACCTGATGACATTCCCAAATGCGTATTAGATCATCACAGGACCGATGACTGGGATTTATCGAAGTCAGATTTATCCGTAAAATTACCTGTTTCAGCCACCACTGAAATTGTTGCCCATTATTTGGCTAAGCACTCTCCGGATAGTCTTACAGAACCTGTAAGAAAATTGTTATTGGCAGGACTAATTACTGATAGTGGTAGATTCAAGCACTCCAGTAAAGATTCATTCAATACAGCTGCATTAATTCTAAATGGGTCTAATATAGACTATGCAAAATTTGTCGAGTGGTTGGAGACTTCCAAGATTAATTCCAGTGAACGGGGTAGTTTGCTTAGAGGTATGCAAAGAGCAAAATCTACTAATTCTGGCGACTGGAGTATAATCCACTCTTATTGTGGGACGCTCGAAGGAAGATTAGCATCCCTCTTGCTAGGTTTAGGTCCAGACATCAGTTTAGTTAGCAGGAACAAGGATGGTGAAACAAGACTTACCGCCAGGGCTTCAAAACATGCTACTTCAGAAGGGTTAAGTTTAGGGAAAATAATGCAATCTATCGCCCAGCAAATTGGCGGAGAAGGTGGCGGACATGATGGTGCTGCTGGCTGGACTGGCTCTACCGATAGAATAACTGCTGAAAGTTCCTTCATTGCCCACATTGCTAAATTAGAGAGGAATAGTGAATAATCATGACGCAAATTGACGTACCTAACACGCCGGGTAAATTTATCTCCAGATGGCGAGAACAAGGACCTGTTGACATTTTAGTCTTAGAAGAATGGAAAACTGAAATGGAATTGGAATCCTGGTTGATGATATCTGAAGCAGCATTGTTTCTAGATGCCGCTGAACTATTTGACATAGTAAATGAACAATTAACTCCCGCAGAACAAGCAACTATTGGTCTTGTCAGGAGAAGAATGCTTGGTGATAATATGCTTGAACAAGCAATTAATGATGCAATTGCTATCGCTAAAGACCCTGAAACTCGTGATTTAAAATTAGAAGGCCGACTTCGCATGGAGAGGGGATTAACACGATTTGAAAATGGTGATATTGAAGGCGCTAAAGACGACCTTGAATGGGCTGAGTTGCGGCTCAAATCTGTTGCCAAGGCAAGTAGAGACCATGATTTATCATTACTAAATAAAGCCGCTTTGTTATTATCAACAGGTGCGCCTCTAATGGCACTGCATGTTTACGCTGAGATAACCAGAACAGGTGATCACGCTCAGGAAACCATCGCTATATCTAGGCTGGGGGCCTCAAGAATAAGAGCCTCACTTGGACATATGTTTGATGCAGCAAGGCATGCATGGAATGCCCATGGACATGCAATTAGAGCGTTCCAGATAAACATGGCAATCGAGGCAGGAACATTATTCATCGAACTTTCACTAGATTGTATTGATGATTCTGCTGAACGTTTTGAGGTTCAAGTAAATAATGCCAAACCTAGAACTGTTGAACAAGATGAACCAACACTATTAGTACATCCAAAAGATATCGATGGAGTTTTTGATTGGTGTTATAATAACCTCCCAAAATCGAATTCTGGTGAACATCGACCAGATTTACGAGCCATGGTAAGTATCGCTAAGAATCTAGAAAAATTGGCACAATTTTCCACCCTGTTTGCTGAACCTGATGCAGTTGAAGACGCCACTCTAGCGGCAATGATTCAAGTATGTTATGACGACCCAACACACACTAAAATTTGGGGTGATAGATTGTCTATCTTAACACTCATTGATTAGAATACCAATTATCTAAATCGATGAATTCTTGCTTTGTCCAGGTAATAACTGGAGGAACAGAATCCCACCACCTAATTTCTTCAACCTTGGAATCATTTACTTGCCAATTATGCTGATGTGGCTTTTCTGTAGTGACAGCATTTGCTACCCAACCATTTTGATAATATTCTTTATTCCATCCAACAATGGAAACCTCGAGTCCTGTTTCCTCTAATACCTCTCTAACCAGAGCTTGCTCAGGAGATTCTCCCGGCTCCAAGTGACCACCCGGTATTTCCCAGCCTCTTGTAGGGTGTTTGACAAAAACTACGTGCCCTCCATTTCCTAAAGAGGGATTATTTTCTGACGAAGAAGTAATCCAAGCTAAGACAAATTTTGGAAGCATACTAATCTAAACCTTGCTTTGCTTGTTCTAAATATTCTAAAGCCCACTCATCACCCGAGGCAACTAGTCTTCTAGCAACAAAAAATGCTTCAGAGAAATTACTTTGTTGAATTAGTTGGACTAATTTTTGTTCATCCTTGTTTTCGATTTCTGCAGATAGTTCATCCTCCTGGTACGCTATAGCAGGTTCAGAAACTCTACCTGCTAAAAGAACCATTTGATCTAAAAATTCTTGACGCTTAGATACTGGCGGTTTTGTCCATTGCTGTTTATCCCCACCATCCATGCGTGAATGCAAACGGTGCATGAAGTCATCTCTAGGGGTTTGATGAGCACGAAGATTTTGGACATGGTCATAGCAAATCCAAGCCTCTTCAGCTTCATTTCTTCGCTCATAGAGCCTACCAAGTTCCATCCAAAGTTCATGGTTTTGCGGTCTGTGAGCCAATAAATTCCTGGCTAAAATAATGAATAAATCAATCTGTCCAGAATCTCTAATTCTCTCTATTCTGCGCCCAAATATGATATTTGCTCGCTGATCCCTAAAGTCTAATCGACCACACCTGTCAACAAATGATTCAAGGCTTTCAGATTCGATTTCCTGAGAATTGATTCTCTCCCACCAAACATCAGGATTAAGAGGATCCCTGGCGAAGGCAGCCTCCAATAGTTCAAGACCTAAGGTTAAGAAATCTATTCCGGTTAATTGATCAACCTGTTCAGGATCTCTGCCTAAAATTGAAAAAACATCTTCTAAAACCGAACTAAGCCCTTCAGCATCTCCAAGAATTACTTTGATGTCAGCCAAACAGCGCCAATTTTCTTCTTCCGTAAAATCATACAAAATAGCTTGTCGTGCGCTTTGCTCAGCCCAAGAAATATTGTCGGAAAACCTGGTATCATCGATTGAAGCTAATTTGGCAAATTTTCTTGCCTGCGACCTATATCGATTTCCTAGATTACGCCTTGGATGTTGCAACAGATCTCTACTGTCACTTTCCAATTAAACACCTCATTGAACCGACATGAACCCAGATTTATCAGCATCAAAAGCAATTGTTGCATCAAATCCAACTTTCGAAGTAGTACCGTCCTCATACCGTGATGGATCCAAGGAACTACCCTTTTGGTTTGATAAAATTACCGTATCTCGGTCTGGTTGCCATCGGGTAACCATCGCCCATTCTACTCGAACTGGGTCAGCAATATCGATATCTTCATCAACAACAGTTACCATCTTCATACTGCGATGTCCAGCTAAGGCTGCTTCAATGGCTTTTATTGCGTCATCAGGATTATTTTTACGGATTTTAACTACAGCAGCAAGCCACCCACAGCCGCCTTCAGTCATGTGTACATCGAGGCACTCACAAACTTTCGAAACTGCATCTTTGATAGTCGGAGACCTTGGAAGACCCATCAAAGTTTTGTGCTCAGCCTCACCAGGAATAAGTGCATGGAATATTGGGTCATTTCTATGAACAAGCCCGGCAAATTCAATCACTGGTTCTTGTCTAACATCATCTAAGGTTCCAGTTATGTCCACATATGGACCTTCATCGTCATTTTCAAGAGTGATATTACCCCAAAACACATATTCCGATTCAGCCGGAACTACCACGCCATTAGGCATTGTAGTGAGTTTTAGTGGCTTATTATACAATTTTTCATGTAATGCTGCTGCGATAGTTAATTCATCGATATTTTCATCAAATGACATTGCTGCTGCTAACAAAACAACTGGGTCAGGAGCATTAACAACTGCTATATTGACAGTATCACCATTTGCTCTTGCGGTTGTCATCATGGTCCTTAGATGCCTAGGTACTAAACGAACAACTGTGTGGTTCTCATCGCGCAAGAATTGACGGTGAAATGACATATTCCTAATTCCGTCATACTCAGCAATTATGACGCTAGCAGATGAATAGCGGCCTCGATCTTGAGGCCAGTGATGCGGGATTGGTATTTCCAGTAGGTTTACTTTAGTTTGTTGATTTTCAAAACATTCAGACTTGGATGGCTCTATCAAGACAGGTGTAGAGGGGTTTTCCATAGCCCAAGCCAATGTGTCGATATATTCTTCTGGTGTAATTCCAATGGCTGCACATAATCTCTCCCGAGTAAGCAAATTAACTGCTGCTCTGTGGCCGGGTGTTTCGGTAATATTTTCAAACAATAACATAGGGTTATTCCGACTTCTAGAATACTCCCACATACCGTGAATCAGGCTGATTGGTTGTGATATTTTTTCTGCCGCAGCAAGATGGTCTCTGAAGGCCATAATATACCCAAATGAACCAATGGCTTAACCTTTCATACTGAATGTCGTAAAACCATGGGAAATAACGCTTGAATTATGATAATCAGTCCATCGAAAAATTACTTCTCAAGGGTCGTTGTTAAATAGGGGCTTCAAGTCGGCGAATTGCTTCAATGAGGTGATTATGATGGGTAGAGGATTATTCGCCGGTGCAAAGATGGCAAAAGACCGACAAAAATTCCGTTGGTCTGACCGTAGATACAAGAAGCGTATGCTCAAGTCTAGAGCCAAACATGACCCGCTTGCTGGTTCCACACAAGCTAAGGGTATCGTTATAGAAAAGGTTGGCATCGAAGCCAAACAACCTAACTCTGGAATTAGAAAAGCAGTCAAAATTTCACTAATTAAAAACGGTAACAAACTAACCGCATTTGCTCCAGGAGATGGTGCAATTAACTTCATTGACGAACACGATGAAGTTATGGTTGAAGGTATCGGTGGACGCATGGGCCGTTCGTACGGAGACATACCCGGAGTCAGATACAAAGTGATTCAAGTTAACGGCGTATCTTTGAACGAAATGGTACGTGGCAGAAAAGAGAAGCCAATTAGATGAGGTGATTATTTGTCAGAAGCAGAAGTTGTTGAAGAAACCGCCCCAGTACAGGAAGAAATTAAGCCGATTGCCGGGATTGGTACACTTGTCTTTGGCAAGTGGGATGCTTCTGAAGTAACTTGCAAAGATCCAGGACTTGCCCCATACATCAACTTGACAACCGTGGGTGTCCCTCATACTGGCGGAAGACACGCAAATGCGTGGTTTGGCAAAGCTAAGTTATCTGTAGTTGAAAGATATATCAACAAACTGATGAGAACTGGGCCATACACTGGCAAGAAACAAGGAGCAATGAAAGCATTTGAGGCTGCTCTAGATAATATTGCGGAAAAATCAGGTAATAATCCACTACAAACCTTCGTTGATGCAATCTGTAACGGTGCTCCAATGGAAGAAATTACAAGAATTAAATTCGGTGCTGTCTCACAACCAAAGGCTGTAGACTCATCCCCATCCAGAAGACTTGATGTTGCGCTAAGAAACCTAGCAAAGGGCGCACAACAAGGAACTCACAAATCCAAGAGAACTCTTACTAATTGTATCATCAATGAGTTGAACAAAGCATCTGCAGGGGACGTAACCTCATATGCAGTATCTAAGAAAGAAGAACTAGAGAGAATCGCATCATCTGCTCGATGATTCATTACCGTTCTCCTGACCTACTGGATTTATGTAGGTGTTAGTTATTGTCCAACTATGAACTATTACTTCGCCTATGGTTCCAATCTAGACTTAGATGACTGGAAACAGTGGTGTGTTAAAAATAACCACCAAGCTAGTGGACTGGTTGAACACTGTCGAGCATTTTTGCCAGGTTACTTGACCAATTACAGTCATTATTCTACAGGCCGAAGTGGTGGTGCTGCTAATTTACGGGAGGCGGATTCTGATTTAAACGGAGTATATGGAAGTTTATTTATCGTTGATCAAGAATGTATTGAGATCCTAGATGACAAGGAAGGATATCCAAAACATTACGGCCGGAAGATGGTTAAAGTAATTACAGAAACTGGTGATGTAATAGAAGCTTTAACCTATATTTCAGTAAAGTATTCTGATGATGAATTTTTTAATCCTACAGATAAATATCACGGATTAGTTGTTAATGGACTAAGTCGCAGAGGAATGCCAACTACCGACATAGCCAAAGCGAAAATCAATGAAGAGAATAATAATCAAGGCTACATTATTGTGTATGGGACATTGAAGAGGAATAACAGTCGAGAGAGTATAATGCCCGGCAGATATATTTCTGATGGCACAATTTTAGGTGAATTGTATGATTTGGGACAATATCCTGCTTTAGTGGACGGAAATAATGAGATCCTGTGCGAGATATATTTTAGCGACGAATTGAAAAACGATTTAATAGAATTAGACCGTATAGAGGGAGCTGACTTAACCCCACCATATTATGCTAGGAAAATCATCCCTGCAAAGTACGGTGATGACAGAATTGTTTGGGGTCATTGTTACTTTTTTTGCCAAGATTTAGCTAACTATCCTGTTATTTCTAACGGCATTTGGTGAACTCTAAACAGTTGATTAAATCTTCAACTATATCCGAGTTGCTTAAGAACCCCTTTTTAGTGGGTTGGTACATCGAGAAGTGGTGAACACATGGGCCGAAAAGAAGACAATATCAAGAAAGCAACAGAAGTTATGCATATACTACCTCAGATTCGTAATCTATGTATTGCTGCACACATTGACCACGGAAAGACAACTTTGTCTGACAACCTTATCGCTGGTGCAGGAATGATGTCATCAGAATTAGCCGGTGCTGCACGTGTTTTGGATTTTGACGAACAAGAATCAGCGCGTGGAATTACCATCAACGCTGCTTCTGCGTCAATGGTTCACGAAGTTGAAGGCACTGACTATTTGATCAATCTTATCGACACCCCGGGTCACGTTGACTTTGGTGGTGACGTAACAAGAGCAATGCGTGCTGTTGATGGATGTTTCATCCTAGCATGTGCTGTTGAAGGACCAATGCCACAGACTGAAACTGTAGTTAGGCAAGCACTCAAAGAGAAGGTAAAGCCGGTACTTTTCATCAATAAAGTTGACCGACTTATCAACGAACTTCAAGTAACTCCTGAAGACATGATGGCTAGATTTACTGAGACAATCAAGAAAGTCAACAATCTAATCAAGCAGTTTGCCCCTGAGGAATTTAAGAAAAGCTGGCAAGTTTCGGTTGGAGATGGTACAGTTGCCTTTGGCTCCGCATACCACAACTGGGGAATAACCGTTCCATACATGGCCAAATCAAACATTTCGTTCAAGGAAATTTTCGAATACTGTAACAATGAGGACCAAAAGACACTTGCTTCAAAGGCACCTGTTCACGAAGTTCTTCTAGACATGGCAGTTACCAAACTACCAGGTCCTGTCGAGGCTCAACCATACCGTGTACCAAATATTTGGACTGGCGATTTAGAATCGGATATCGGTAAATCGATGATGAACTGCGACCCAGAAGCCGAACTGTCAATGATGATTACTAAAATCTGGATGGACCCGCATGCTGGTGAAGTTGCTGTAGGAAGAATTTATTCTGGAGCCATTGCTCAAGGAGAGTCAGTTTATGCGATTGGCGCTTCCAAGCCAGAACGTGTTCAACAAGTTAGCATGATGGTTGGCGGAGATAGAATCACCGTACCCAAAGTTGTAGCAGGAAATATTGCTGCACTAACTGGAATCAGATCTGCCGCTGCTGGTGTCACACTATCACATGACAAAGATTTCACACCATTCGAAGCGATTCGCCACTACTCAGACCCTGTAGTTACAGTTGCAGTTGAACCAAAGAGTATGAAAGATCTACCAAAGTTCATTGACGCACTAAGAGCACTTGCAAAGTCAGATGCGTCATTACAAGTAACAACAAACCAAGAGACTGGAGAAGCGCTACTTGCTGGAATGGGCGAATTACACTTGGAAATCACTGTTTATCGTATCGAAGAAGAGCAGAATATTAAGGTCAGTGTCAGCCCACCTATTGTGGTTTACCGTGAAGGTATACAGGGTAATAATCACAAGCGGCCATTCGAAGGTAAATCACCAAATAGACACAATAGATTCTACTTTGAGATTGAACCACTACCAGACAATGTTGTTGATGCAATGAAAGCTGGAGATTTAGGTGACGGACCTGTTCGAAACAAAGATTCCAAAGAGGTTGGTAACAAATTTGGTGAACACGGTATGGACAAAGATTTGATGCGTAAAATATACGCAATTAAGGGTACTAACGTATTGGTCAATGATACAAAGGGTATTCAAAATCTGCACGAAACACGTGAATTGATTATTGAAGCATTCAATGAAGTCTGCGTCAAAGGACCTATCGCTGATGAACCTGTTCAAGGTATGATGGTAAGATTAGTTGATGCAAAGTTGCACGAAGACGCAATTCACCGTGGACCAGCTCAAACCATTCCTGCGGTAAGAAACGGAATCAAGGGTGCAATGGTTCGAGCAAGAACAATTATTCTAGAGCCAATGCAAAAAGCGTTTGTTTCTGTACCAAATGACTGGCTTGGACAAGTCACCAGAGAAGTTACTAACAGAAGAGGTATCATTGAAGATATGCCATCTGATGGAGAAGTTACCACTGTTGTAGGGATTATACCAATTGCTGAAACCTTTGGTTTCTCCAACGACATTCGAGCAGCATCACAAGGACGAGCGGTTTGGAATACTGAAAACCTTGGATTTGAAGCACTACCACCTCAATTATTTGAGAAAGTTGTCGGCGAAATAAGAACCAGAAAAGGACTTAAGCCAGATCCAAACCCGGAATCATACTATTCTGATTGAGCAACATGTCTGCCAAAGTTACTGGCTTACACATCTCTAGCGGTGGGGTTCCAAAAACTCCAGTTCACTCACTTAGTGTCAATAATAATGGTTGCCAAGGTGACGACCAAGCGGATAAGAAACACCATGGCGGTAAAAATAAAGCAATCTGCTTATTTCAACAGGAAATACTAGACTCACTATCTATTGATGGCCATCCTATTTCTCCAGGCACTACAGGAGAAAACATCCTCATAGAAGGGGTGGAAATAGGGGCCATAGCGGTCGGTACGTGTTTAAAGATTGGAGAAATAGAAATTACGGTTACTCAAGATGCACCGCCGTGTAAGACTATTAGAAATTCATTTCTCAATGGCGAATTTAACAAAATATCTCATCGCAAAAATCCTAACTTTACCAGATGGTATGCGTCCGTTAACGTTACTGGAACGATTACCATTGGTGATCTTGTTGAGCTAATCAACTAATCCGTTTCAACTGATAATCAGTTAGTTCTCTTAGTGCTAAGATGGCCGGAGAATCCGGTAAACGGTCTAAACATGCATGGGCTTTAGAGTGGTACATCTCAGCTTTTTTCTTAGCATAATCCACTGAACCGATTTTATTTAGGGCAAGTAAGCCCAAATCTATTTCTTCCTGGGTTGCATCTTCACCTTTACCTAATACAGCCTTTAGATTATCTAATTCACCTGAATCACTTTGAGAAAGAGCATGAATCACCATTAACGTTCTTTTACCCTGAGCTAAATCTGAACCTGCAGGCTTACCTAAGGTATCTGAATCTGAAAGAACATCGATCAAATCATCCATCAATTGGAAACATAGCCCTACTGCTAGACCCCAATCAGCCATACATTGAATGGTTTCATCATCTGCTCCAGCCATTCGAGACCCTACTTCAGCACAAGTCAAAAACATCACAGCCGTTTTACCTTCAATCATTTCAAAATAATCTTCTTCAGACACTGCGATTCTATCTTCGAACTCAATATCTAATTGTTGTCCTTCACTTACTCTTCTAACCATCCAAGCCAAACGATTTACCATCGCTCCAACATCCTTGTGATCTAGACCCTTTGCCCCAACTAATCTTTCAAAGGCAATGGCCAACATTGCATCGCCGGCATTTATTGCTGTTGGCAATCCATACTCAATGTGAACCGCATTTAGTCCACGACGAGTGTCATCATCATCCATAATATCGTCATGAACCAATGTGAAATTATGCACAATTTCGATTGCTGCACCAATATCAAGTAAACCAGAATGGGAATCTCCAACCGCTTTTCCGACTAACCAAGGAAGGGTTGCCCTCAAGCGCTTCCCGCCACCTTCAATCAAATGCATCATTGCATCTGAAAGCCTAGAGTGCTTTGAAGCACACAGACTATCGGAAATTCTCTTTTCTACTAGTGGTTTTACTTCCATAATTGATGTCGATAAACCTGCACCAGTAGCATAGGTGAGCATGTGTGAAACATCACCCATATCATGAATCAAATCATCTTTCAATTTGGCAATTTTAGCCAAGTCGTCTTGACTTGACCACCACTCTTCGGTCATTATTCTTGATGCTATACATCTAAACCAAGGAGCGATTTCTCCATCTGACAAATCCTCGCTTACCAGCATAGATTCAAGTTCCTCTTCAGAAACCCATTTTACATCTGAAACTTCATTGTCATTGATGTTTAATTCAACATCCGCCTTAATTATTAGAATATGGTCAATTTCTCTTTCAATCCATTCATGATTCATCCTCGCAGAATACATCATTTTGGTGATAAAGTGAAAATCATCTGTTGAGATAGAATTTGGATCAATACCTAATTCTTGGTGTAATTTTCTTATTGCTGCTCGCTTTACCCCCATTGCATCAGTCAAGTCTCTTTCGCTTTCAGAGTAAAGCGGATGAGAGCAACAAGAATTTGCCCAAACGCTTGGAAATGTGACTTTGTGACTTGCTCTTTTTTGCAGCAACAACTTATTTTCTTGATTGAATAGAAGGACACTAAATGCACGATGTAATTGTCCTGCAGCATAATGCGCTGCTACCTTTGAAGCCATACCTGTTTCATTATCCTGTTCATCAACTGCAATAACTGCTTCAGACATCAAAGTGATTTGTTCTTCATCCGCTGAATTTTGTTGCAAAACCTGTTGTAATTCAGTATCGATTTCAACCGACGGAACATCATCTATTTGGTATCCTGTCAAGTCATCACCATACATTGCACTAGAACTCGATAAATGAATAGTTCCCCTATCATGTTAGATTATTCAGCAAAAATTTGAGTGCCGCGAGTTGAAATACCCTTACAAGCGTCTAGCAAACGTTGTGGTTCTTCTCCATTGATGATAAAAACATCAACACCGCTAGCGGCTACTTCTGAACCCCTAATTGCTTTTAGACCAATACCACCAGTAACATCAATCTCGCTATTATGAACCCCGCTATATTCTATGCTGGGTGACCAACGCTTGATTAAATCAGTTTCATCAGCCAATTCAGGAGGCCGCTTAAGAATCCCGTCAACACCTTTCACTGCGAATATTAATCGCTTTACATTGGGGATATCTTGACAGATTCTGACTACTAAATCATCACCAGAAAGAATACCGAAAACCCCCTCATCACAATCTACCACATCTCCAAAGGTAATTCCAACTAAGCTGTTTTGAGGAAATAATTGAGTAATGTCTCCCTCGAAATCACTCCCAGTATTTCTTGCCCATTCATGAGGGGGTAATTTGTACGTATCAATACCGCTCTTAGAAAAGGCGTCTAGAACTATTTGGTTCAATGTAAGCATTTCATTACGTACTAGGCTAACAGCCTCTTCTTGTGTTTGGCAATCATCTTGTGGGGCAAAATCATAATCCGGTAAATAACCCTGATTAAGTTTCCAATGCTTAGCTCTCAAATGGCCAAAAGAACCTGCCCCATGCACAACAATTACCCGCAAATTATGATCTAGGCAATCTGCTACAACATTTACCAGTGAGTCAATGACCTCATGGTTTGGAGTACACATGGTTGATTTATCGGTAATTAGACCACCCCCGAATTTAATGACTATGCAATCATCCATGTCAATGCGATGAGGCGACCACTCAATAGCATTGTCACTAAAATCGAATATAAAGACACGTCATAGAGTCATCTAAGGAAATTTATTACTTACAAGGTTTGATGAACATGGTCCTTGTGGAATAACTCATGGCAGATGGACCCCAACTTGATGAATTCATGAGACATTTACAAGCATGTCTTGATGAAACAATGGAGATTGATGATAAAATCGAGCGACACGAAAGGATTCTTCAATTAGAAATAGCCATACAAGAGGCAATCATATTCAAAAATCGATACACAGAATTGGTTAGCCATGGAATAGACCCGTTACTACTAGTCGCTCAAAAAGAAGGAATAGAAACCCCTCCACCTGCTACTAAATCTCAAGCCCTAACCCTCGGATTAACTAACTGTTCCAAGTGTGGTAGTACTCTTGACCCAGACTTGGGATTCTGCCCTGCATGTGGGGCAATAGAAAAGTAATCTGATTACTCTTCTTCTTCTGCTTCCCATCTAGCAACCATTTCAGCGACTACGGGATCATCTGCTTCGACCTGATATAGATAATCAGCAGGCATATCTGTAGTCAAATATACCGACTTACCTGCACGATAAATTATGTTACCATCAGCAATTGCTCTTGTGGTATCAACTTCCATAATTGCAGGTCGGTTAATTCGAACGTGACCAGCTTCCATTGCTTTATTGATTGTCTTGGAAAGATGAACGTGTTGTCTATCACCCGCAGTAATTCCTAATTCGAGAATCGCTTTGACTTGTTCTGGCTCACATGGCCAGTACAGAGCTTCAGGGATGTCATCGGTAGGAAGGTCCAATTCTAATTCTATAGAGTGGCCGTATGTGGCTCTAATCATTTCACCTTCGACTTGATAGCGTCCTTTTTCGTCTGAGTTGGCTATTGCCGAAAAGTGCCATCCTCGAAGCCAATGATAGTGTCTTCTCTGCTTTGAAATTGATTCAGATAGTTCTCGAGTATTTACCCATCCATTGATATCCATGTCGACTCCGAATTTCTCTGGTGCGTGTCGAAGTACTAAAGCGAGGATTCTACCCAAGGAGTTAGCCTCTCTATCGCTCATAATGAATTTACCTTCTTCATTACATATCGGGCAGTTGGAACCGTTGAAATGTCCGTTGTTAATCGAGCAGGAACGTTCTCTACATTGGCGTAGCATGATTATAGCCGGTTGGGGGTTGTTCTTAGTATCTACGGAATGTTTGGCTAATTGAAATATAATTATCAAGCAAGATTTTCAACCGCTTTAATCAAATGCTGTGACCCTTTGGGGCTAACATGGTTGATGTTGCCATTGTCGGTGCTGGGCAAACAAAATATGGCAATCATCAATCTGGAATGAAAGGAATGTGGGCAGAAGCTGCCAACAATGCATTCCACAGCGTCGATAAGGATTTTGAACCCAAGCAAATCGATGAAGCATATATTGGAAGTGTTGCTTTTGGCGGGGGACAGTTAGGTAATACTGCTGCTTTACTGACTGAGCATTCAGGTATGCAAGGAATACCAGTTAGGCGTATTGAGAACGCATGCGCATCATCAGGCTTCGCACTTAGAGATGCTTGGATGGCGATAAAAAGTGGTCAAGCAGATGTTGTAGTTGCCGGTGGCATTGAAAAAATGAATGACCTAACTCCTGAAAGGAAACGATTCTGGCTAGGCGTATCTGGTGACACTGAATGGGAAAGATTGGCAGGTCTAACCTTTCCTGGAACATATGCTCTAATGGCGCGTAGATATTTCCATGAATTTGAATCGACTCATGATGACTTAGTGAATATCAGCGTCAAAAACCATTGGCATGGTTTAGATAATGCAATGGCACACATAAGAAAAGATGTGAGTTTTGATAAAGCCAAAAGTGGATTTATGGTTGCCGACCCGCTAACACTGTACGATTGTTGCCCAACCTCAGACGGAGCATCATGCGTTATCTTAGCGGCTGACCATGTGGTGAAACAATTTACCGACGATCCAGTTTGGGTCAACGGATCTGCAGCGGCTTCAGATTATCTTGCTTTACATGACCGACCATCAATTACGCAATTAATTGCTACTCAGAATGCGGCTAAAAAAGCCTACCAAATGTCAGGTTTAACGGCAAATGATATTGATTTGGCTGAAGTTCATGACTGCTTTACTATCGCCGAATTACTAGCAACTGAAGATCTTGGTTTTACCGAGCGTGGTACTGGTGGTAAATTTGCCAGAGAAGGATTAGGTAGAAGAAATGAAGGTGATGTATGCATTAACCCTAGTGGCGGATTGAAATCAAAAGGTCACCCACTAGGTGCTACTGGAACTGGACAGACAGTTGAAATATTCAAGCAGTTAAGAGGTGAAGTAGAACCATCTCGACAAGTAAGGGATGCTGAAAATGCACTATCGCACAATGTTGGCGGCTCTGGTGCAACCTGTGCTGTGCACGTATATGGGAGAAATCGAAATGAGTGATATCATAAATTTCCAAGGATATTTGATATCACAGGAACCAGACTCGTTCACAATATATTCGCCCTATGTAGTTGATAATTTACGAGTTTTTGGCCATGATAGTGATTACACAACCATAGCAATTTCATTAATCAAACACCTACTCAACAATGGAGTTGAAGTTTTGATTAGTCAAGTTGATGATAAAATTAGCTTTACTGTGTTAAACATTGCCACCGGCATAGAATTAGTTGAGAATGGTAACCATCTACAATGTGGTGAAGACGCATCGGTGGTAATGTCAAGTACTAATGATTCAATGACTGACTTGGCAAAGGTACCTTCTAAACCGCTAGATCAAGAGTTGTATCAATCTGTTAAAGAGGCATGGAAAACTGAATTGGACATCCGCAACATATCACAAGGTGCCTATGTTTCAATGCAACAATATGATGAAAGCTTATCAGCAAGATTATCTTTAATTGCCCAAAATGATGGTACTATAATATGGCCACCAAGACAAATGAATCGCGATGGTGTAAAATTATCAAAAGGCAGTATCAACTTGTCACCAAACGCTTCTGTAATGACATGGACTAATTTAAGCGCAGCAGGCGCACCCTCTGAATTTGCTATACGTGCACCTATTTTGGGAGGTTTGACAACTGTAATGGTTGAGTTTAGTGAAGGACCAAAAGGAGTCTTCTTGATGGTTGATGATGAAGAAAGAAAACCAATAATCGGAGATAGTGTTGAATTCGTAGTAAGAATGCTATATGGACAAGAAGGAATTATCCGCTATGGGGCTAAGGCAAGAATCTGCTCCAGCCAAATATAGGCAAAGCATTCATAGAAAAACCCCACTTTAGCAGGACTATGGCGGGGTTTGGTGGACTTAGGAAAGGTCGGCGCGAGGCTGTTGATAATTTATCTTTCAACGAAGGTGGAGAATGTCCACGTTGTGGCGGAGAGGCTGAAAATTCATCCATGGCAGGTTACCTAAGATGTGTCACCTGCTCACATGAGTGGGCAGACCCAGATTACGTAGAAGAAAAGGCAGAAGCAGACATTCCAACCTATCACCGTGATGCAGAATTAATAGATCAGTTCAAAAAAGATGTTCAATCAGGTAGCTTGGCTAATGTTCTAGGGGTTGAGAGTAATTTATCTGAACAACAAGAAGCCAGTTTAGCACGCTTAGAAGACAAATGGATGAGCGGAATGCAAGGCAGGTTCAATACCGCCACAGAAGAAAGAAAACCGCTGATGATAATGTTTGATGAAGAGGACAACATTGTATCCACCGAAGTGGCAGCCCTAACCATTGTCGCCAACGGCTTTGATGGTGGCGAGGAGATACGCTTAGAATATCCTGGTAAAGGTACTGAATTCTATTCCTACAATGTTAATGACGGAATGGGCTGGAAAAGAGGGGCAAACGCCGAAGAGACTGCAAGATCGATTGCCAACGTGATAAACAATAAATCAAACCTCGTATTTGCCAACGCCAAAGGTACGAGAGTTTCCTTCGAATTAAGAAATGAAAGCCTAAAGCGAGAATCGTTAGTTTTGTTCGTTGATGACCCTGGTGGTACTGATATTGTAGCTGAAAAGAATGGAATAATTTTAGACGCTAGAAATGCCAGTGACTTTGAAGATTATCGAAATGTAGTAGAGATGGTATTGGAAGATGGTATTATTTCTCCAAGTGAAGACCAATTATTGTGGTCACTTAGACAAGAATTAGGCATTGATGATGCCTATCACATCCAAATGGTTATCGAAATGTGTGGTGAAAATACCCTCAAAGAATGTACTTCATGTTCAGCAATGGCCGAATTATATGTTGAATATGGTACATGGTACTGTCATTCATGCGAAGAGTGGTGTTAATCAATAAAATACCCTCGAGCAACATATTCTATAGATTTTATATTGCGAATATTTGAGCCTAAATTTACTTATTTGCATAGGGATTATTCATAAGGTATGTCGCAATGGGATGGGTGAGTGAGTCACATGGCTGGAGATGTATTGTATATTGGAATTGATTTAGGAACCTTTCGCTCTGTGATGGTTTCCTCTGATAGTCACGAAGAAGAAGAATTAACTGTTATTGGAACCCCAAAAGATCCAATTGCAAGAAATTTCTTGAAGAGAGATGTTTTGTTTGGTGAAGAAGCACTGAAAAATAGACTTGCACTAAATCTGTTTAGACCTCTAGAACATGGGGTAATCAAAGATACTAACGAAGACAGAGATTTCATCGCTCACTTCATTACCCACCTAATCTCACTTTCCGACCCAGAAGATTACGACCGTGTAGTTGCTGTTATCGGAGCGCCTGCTGAAGCAAGTTATGTTGACAAAACCGCTATCTTTGACGCAGCTGCAGGTACTGTTAACGCAGCCATGATCATATCAGAACCATTCGCTGTAGCATACGCACTGGACATGCTTGAACATACTTTGGTTATCGATATTGGAGCAGGTACTACTGACCTGTGCAGAGTATACGGAACCATACCTAGCCCAGAAGATCAAATGCATACCGAGTATGCTGGAGACTATGTCGATAGGAAAATTATTGAAGAAGTACAATCAAAGTATAGTGGTGCACAAATTACCAAGGACATGGCAAGAAGATGGAAGGAGCAACATTCTTTCGTCAGCACCTCAACCCCAGACGCACCAATTATGGTTGACTTTTCCATCGAAGGCAAAGCAATGACTCTAGACATCACAGATTGTGTTCAAAAAGCGTGTGAATCAATCGTCGACCCTATTGTTGAGAATGTCAAGAAACTGATTTCCAGTTCCAACCCAGAGTACCAAGACGCCTTTAGAAGAAACATGATTCTAGCAGGCGGTGGCTCAGGAATAAGTGGACTTGGCGCTATGATTGAAAGAAAACTTTCCGATCTTGGAGACGTTAGCGTACACGTTGTAGACGACCCTGTTCGCCTAGGTGCAATGGGCGGTCTAAGACTGGCTATGGAAGTTCCAGAAGAGATGTGGAAGAACCTAACTCTAGCATCACGCTGATTAGTATTATTCTTCTTCAAGTGCACCATACTTGGCTGCTAGTTCTGGATCTATCAGTGAAGCTTGACAATGTGGGCATTTATCACTTGAACTCAGCATTGAAGGTCGAATGGCAAGTACTGCCATACATTTTGGACATGCTGCTAACATTTCTCCGTGTTCTAATTGGAAATCCATAGAACTTGATTCACCGTTGAAATAACCAATCTTGTAAACCGGGTTAAAATGGTACAAAAATCGTCTAAATGAACCTAATGTAGCCCATCCAGTCAAGAATAAGAACAGCAGACCACCCAGATTTCCAGTCATTACGATAACTAGTGAATCTATTGCATTGATACCAAAGAATAGTCCGGCGATTAAAATCAATGTTGCTGCAGGCCAGTATGCCCATTTTGTACGATTTCTGTAAGAACTCCATATGATAAAATTTCCCACTGATACAAACCCGAGAGTCGCAGTAGATGCGGATGGAGAAATCATACCCGAAATCGCCCAAAACAAATACATCACAATCAGACCGTCAATAAAAACAATGAATGATGTACCACGGTGGATTCTGTCAAACACACTATTGCTAGCAGTCAAGGAATTAGGACTCATGCCTGCTACCACTAACTGGTCACCTCTACTTGAGCCCATGTAGTCTTGCTATCATTCACTAATCTTGAACCATTGGTTTAAAATCTCATAAACACATTCAACGAAGGTGTCAAATTTGGACAGCCGTTGCCTTAACCATGGCGATGCGTGATACGGATGTTGAAATTCGTGGCGATAGCCTGGCGAAGATGCGAATTTTGTTAGGCGTAAGTGGCGGAATTGCCGCCGTTGATACAGTCAGATTAGCCAGAGAACTTCGACGACATGGGGCGATTGTCAGTGTTATGATGACGCATTCTGCCCAAAAAATAATCAGTCCATTAGCAATAGAATGGGCGACACAATCACCAGTAATAACTGACTGGGAAAGTGATTTGACTGCCCTTGAAGAGGTGGATGGAATTCTTATTGCACCAACCACAAGAGACCTAATGGCTAGTTATCTGCATGGATTGCAACACGGACCGATACTGATGGCTCTCAGCGCAGCAAGAACCAGAGATTGTCCCGTAATGATGATTCCAAGCATGCATGCAGACTTAGCAAATGACCCAGTTACCTCTGAAATAGTTGACGAAGTTAGACATAAAGGAATTGAAGTACATTGGGGCCAGGAAGACGAAGGAAAAAGAAAAACTCCACCACATGAAGAGATTGTGGCAAGATTTGCTAATTATGTCAATTCAAGAAAAACTCATCGTAAATCTGTAGTGATCACCCTTGGTGCTACACGTTCACCAATTGATGATATTCGATTTATTCAAAACACTAGTAGTGGCTCTACTGGTTTTGCGATTGCTGATGATTTATTCCGTCATGGTCATGATGTTACTTGTGTAAAAGGAATTACTAGTGTAGTTACCCCTAATTGGTTACCGTTGATTATTCCAGCCGATTCACCTGAAGAAATGCTTAATGAATTATTCGCCCTTACGAATGATAACATCGAGGCTTGGGTTCATTCTGCTGCAGTATTAGATTATGTTGTTGAAAATAGCGCTGAAGGAAAATTAGCTAGTCAGCAAGGTCCACTAGATGTCAAATTAATTGAAAGTCCAAAACACATTTTAGCACTGACAGAAAAATGTCAAGATTCAGTTAGAATAGGATTTAAATTAGAGACAGGAATAAAACAAAAGGAACTTGTCAGAAGAGCCTTAGCTCAAATTGAGCATGCAAATATGACTGCTGTAGTGGCTAATCGCTTAGAAGACCTCAATGATTCAAGTAAACCAAGAGCATACTTAGTGGACAGAACTGGTTCAGATTTTATGTTGCAAACAATCGGTGACATGTGCACAGCAGTTCGTACCTTGATTGAACGAGGAAACTAGGTGTTTTGATGCGCAGATTTGTCATAATTGGACATCGTGCAATGTCTCAAGGAAAACTACCGATTAGTGACTTAGCAAGTGGTGCGGGAAGGGTAGATGTCTTAGTTAGAGCAATCATGTCATCCTTGTTAACCAGCCATGGCATTCGCCAAGATACTGAAGTAATCATCCACTTACAAGGCGGACCTGGACCATATCGCAGAATAAAATTTGTTGGCAATGAACTACGAGGCATGCACGCTGAAGAGCGTTCGGTTGCTGGTTTGATTGGTAAAATAATCAAGCAACCAACACCACCAATCGGTATATGGCGTCGAGTATCTGAAGGGTTATACGAATCTGGTGGAGATATTGATGATACAGTAAGAGAACATTCTCAATCCAAAATAGTAGTACTAGATGCTGAGCAAACCTCATTATGGTCGTTAGATGCTAAGATAACCAACAACGAAATTAGCAAAGACGACTTTGATGTTACTTTTATCTTGAGTGATGACAAACCATTAGAGCTAGAAATCACTGGCAATATTGTTTCTCGGTCAATTGGTTCACAGTGGCTACAGGGTCATATTGCAATTGGAATATGCCACTTTTTATTAGACCAAAACGTGCCACTTAATGTTGATTAAACCAATCTGGATAACCTTTAGTATCTTCCTTTAAAGCATGCTTCAAGATTTGACCATCGACTGCTAGTGGATGAGTTTGTGGCCAAGTCGGTAAGCAGGAAATACTAGCTTTTTGTACCTCAACTGCATCACAATCGCTCTTATC
>CAXGZX010000013.1:0-27952 GCA_964014545.1 uncultured Candidatus Poseidoniales archaeon
TGCGCCGCTAAGAGATCAAGGATGTTGTTAATCCGCCTCAGAAAGTAAGTACTTTGTCGCTGCTCTGTACCCACTGTGAACACTCTGCCATAGTAGAATATTGCGCACCATCGTAGTAGCCTTGACCTTTGAGTACCCCACACCTCTGCTGGCATGTGCCACACACTTTTACTGGTACTCCTTTAGCAATCAGTTCTTTGGTCATCATAACCATGTCTTCAACACCTTCAGGAGGTGAGATCCCATCTCTAGCCAAATCTACACTATCATTCATCAAAAATATTCTAACTTTGACCCCTTCACTGTGCAATTGTCTTGCTAATCGAAGTGCGTTCCATGTGACATCAGTCCCGTCGTAGGGCTGGTGGTTTAGTATCAGCAATGTTGCCATAAAGACACCTAGCGACAGGCGAGATATATACATGGTTTCAAATGGTAAAACATAAGGCAAAGTCTATGGGAACAAAATTTCACGCTTTTGCAAAGTGGTTTGTTCCTCAAAAGAATAAGGTTCACATTGCGGTTTTCATCCTGTCAATCTTCATGATTCCAGGTGCTCTTACTGCGCTACAGCCTATTGATATGGAATCATATGAAATGGAATCTCCTGAACTAACGGCTCAAACCATCATCAATGATGAGTTCTCTAATTCAGAAATAATTCTTGGCTTTGTTATCTCTGCTAGAGACCCTGCCTATGTTCCCGCTCAATCAGAATGGGTACCAGTGCCCCCGATGAGCGATGGTGCGCCGGATTATTCATCGTTGCCCGATGTGGGTGAGATGGTCGAATCTGGGGTTCCGTGGCAAGGTATCTCAGCACCAAAGGGGGGCATTGTCAACCTAACGGTGTTACAAGAAATCGACGCTAAAAAGCAGATCGTCAATGACCATGTATTAGCGCCTGCACTCAAGCCACTAGTTAATGACGTAACGGGCCATCAATACAATGGAGTAATGACCTTGTCTGATATTTTTCGAGGGTTTATGAACGGCACTTCGATTCTTACCCAACCGGGTTTAAGTTCGCTTGGCATACCCACGCCAGCCCCAACAAATTGGAGTGATTGTGGTGTTCTAGAATGTCTAGAGTTTGATGACCTGAACGTAACTCAAGACCACATAGACCTAGCTGCGGTTCGCATGGCCAATGCGCCGGAAAATAATTTTCTCCGCTGGTTGTCTCTAGACAGAGGCTTTTATCCAGATATTAACTCATTACAAACAGGATCAATTGGCGGCGAATTACAACTCGATGGGAGTTGGCTAAACGGGATTAACGGCAGTGGCCGTTGGTCTGCTTCCTCAACTTGGTTCTTGGTTCAATATGATAGTGCTAAATTAGAAGAAATGGGTTGGGAAGTAATATGGAAAGACGCCCATCAAGAAAAAGCACTCAACTTTTCTGATGATGGATTTATTGTCGGAGGGTACCGGCTTGATGATGGCAAACTAGTAGTTCATCCGCCAAGATATGACCAAGCAGTATGTCAAGAATTACAGGACGAAAGTGGTGGCTGTTCAAGCGAATGGTCGTACATGGACTTAGAAGGTAAACTACGCTCCAACGACCGCACTACAATCACCTTACTAGTTGGACAAGGAGTAAATGTTGAGGTCAACCGGGAATTACAGTCCAGTGCCGGACTAATTGTTCTAATGGGCTTCGTCATTGTCGGTTTGCTATACGTCAGTTTGCGAAGATGGACTGATGTTGGTATAGTTATTGTTGCCCTAGGCGCTGCATTACTCTGGATGCAGGGCATGATTGGCCACGTCGCTAATTTCTCATCATTTTTCGGATTCTCAATTATCGCTAGATCACAGTTTTCCAATTTGCTACCAATTTTGGTACTTGCCTTAGGCATAGATGATTCGCTCCACGCGCTTCATAGATACAAAGAAGAGCGGAAAAACGGGGCGAACACTACCGCTGCTACCGAGGTGACAATAACCCGTGTTGGTCGGGCGATTATGCTCACATCTCTAACTACCATGGCAGCTTTTGCGGCTAATTTGTTTAGCGATGTTGCAGCATTAAGGTCATTTGGTGTAGAGGCGGCGTTAGGAATACTATCCGCATTCTTACTAACTGGTTTATGGGTACCGCTAATCCGGTTAAGTGTTGATGAATGGATGGTCAAGCGAAACAAAGATATCACTGAAAAGCAGATGACTCATCTGGTTTCTGAAGATTTATTGCGTAAGATTACCACCACTTCTGGTAAAGCAAAGCCTTCGTTAATCGTTGCCTTGATTGCGGCATTGATAACAATACCAGCCGCAGTAGGAATGGCCCAGTTAGAGGGCGACTTCCGCGTGGAAGATTTCCTTGACGAGAGTTCTGATTTCGCCCGTGGTGTAGCAATAGTGACCGAACGGTTCGCCGACGAGGGCGAGCCCGCTTATCTATTGATAGAAGGCGATGTCCTTGACCCTGAAGTCTATGCTGCTATCGATATTTTTAGAACTGAGATGGGGGTTTTACCAGACGGAGTTGCCGATAAAATAACTAAACTACCCAATGGCGATATTGATATTTTGGCCCTTGATGAAATGGTCTTCGCAGCCCAAGGATCTCTCGCTCTTGACCCCACACCGTTTGAAGCGGCAGGATGGAATTCCACAATGGAAGGCCATGGTATGAATTGTTCGGATGATGGCGCTGGACCTTTACTAGATTTGACCGACCGTGACTGTTTGTCCTACTTCTACGGTTTCTTAGTCCTAAATGGCGTCCCGGGAACTGGCCCAATCCCGGATATACCCCCAAGTATCGTCGAATTATACATCAAGCCTGAAGTCGAGCTCGACCCACTAAAGCCTTGGTTAGATGTTAATGGACAACCGGCAGAATATGATCGCATGCTAATTCGTTTCGGTATGACTTCTCCTGAAGACTTCCCCGGCATGGGTGAAGGATTGGAAGAATTATGGCGAGACCTTGAAGTGTTCACCAATCTATCTAGCGGCACAATTGCTGAGGCAGGCGAACAAACCGACGATAAACCACTTAATTGGGTCATGATCACTGGCAGACCAGTCACCAGGTATGTGGCATCTGATGCTATGCAAAATGAAATGCAATCTTCATTGATTCTAGGTTCTCTCTTCGTCTTTATCACCCTGTCAATCGGTTTCAAGTCGTTTAAGCAAGCTAGTATAACGCTAATACCAATTTTACTGGTTGTGGTGTGGTTGTACGGGCTCATGTACGCAGCAGGTTCATCACTCAACATCGTAACTGTCACAATTGCTACAATATCGCTTGGCGTAGGTATTGATTATTGTATCCACGTTACCGAACGGTATCGTGAAAGTCGGGAAAAAGGCGAGTCGCACAATGAGGCTTTAGTTGCGGTTGGTGGCGCTTGTAGTCTTGCCCTAATTGGTAGCGCTGCCTCAGATATTGCTGGATTCAGCGTAATTGCATTATCGCCGATGGGACTGTTTAGTAACTTTGGAATTTATTCAGCCGCGATGATTGCCTTGTCCCTCATCGCAAGTCTTGTTTTGACCACTGCTGCGTTAGGGATTTTGGCGCTAATGTTGCGAGAGAATTCAGCGCCAATAGGAATTCATCTTGAAAGCGAGTAATATTGCGATGGACTATTTTATCCACGCTCAATTTATGCGCTATCTTCATCAATGAAAGATTTGAGGGGCGGTTGCTTCCACCGGGGTTGGCCCCATGGCAGTGGTGAATTTAATGTCTGAAAATGAAAATGATGAAGACTGGATGAAATATGCCAGCGCCGGCTTTGGGCAGACTAATTATTCGCTGTGGGAGGAAGAAGAAACCGCTGCATCCGATGAGGAGAGCAATGAACCAGAACAACTCGACTCGTTACCCACTGAACAACTAGGAACTCACATGGAAGAGGTCCCACGCGCACCCAATCCTGCTGGCCTGAAGCATTTGGTTAGAATCGGGTGCTGTGACCATTGCATCGGCCGGCTCGGCGGTAAGAAGCGGTTTAGCCAAACCATTGAAGAATCAGGGCAAGAGATTCGGAATACTGTCGTAAGTGGCAATAAACAATTAGCAAATATTAGACAAGAGATTCCGCTTTGCCCACTTTGTGAAAATTTATTTGAAGAAGCAGATTTACTTGCTGACATAATTTATGACGCAGTACAGCCTTACCAAATTAAGCGATTGCAATTAGGTACAAGATTTCCCAAAGACCAAGTCGAGGAAGAAGATATTCAGAGAAAACGCTTCGGCGCTGGTGGCTCAGATGGTTTGAAAACCGGACTTGTTGCAGAAATTGCGAGAAATTTAACCTCCAGGCTAAAGGGTGCTAAATTGGTCAATGAGAATCCACATGTTCTTGCTTTAATCGATGTCCTAACACTTACTGTCTCCCTTGACATAAGGTCGCATTACATTTACGGTAGATATCAAAAGCTCGAACGAGGTATTCCTCAAACAAGGTGGCCGTGTCGTGCCTGCAAAGGTCGCGGATGTGAACGTTGCAACAACACTGGACTGCAATACCTAAGAAGTGTGCAGGATTTAATCGGCAATCCGCTGCTGGAAGTATTTGGCGCTCCTGAGCATTCATTCCACGGCATGGGGCGTGAAGATATCGATGTTCGGTGCATGGGCCGCGGGAGGCCTTTTGTTATCGAGATGAAAGAGCCAAAAGTAAGAGATTTTGATTACCAATATGCTATGCAACTAATCAATGAAGCCGCTGGCGGATCAATTCATGTAACTGACCTGCGCTCTTCCAATAAGAGTGAAGTTGTACGGATCAAAGACACCCCTGCAGAGAAATCCTACACCATCAGATTTAGAATTGAGCAGATGAAAGAACGCGAATACGCCGTATTGACAGCTCCGCTAGATTTAACCAAAGAATCAAGTAAAAAGCCAAATAAAAAACGCCATCGAAGAGGCGACAAGCGGAAAGACAACACTAAGCCACTGCCAGCCGAAATCATCACCGAAGAACAAGGACCCTCTGAAGAAGAATTGTCAAACATGAAGAAGAGTGAACTAGAAGCTATTTGTACCGAAAATAACCTCAAAAAGACCGGTAAAAAATCAGAGTTAATTGAACGAATCCTCGCTATGCCTGCGCCAGGTAGTGCCCTGTTTGAATTACCTAGCGACGAAACAATTATTTCCACAATTTTATCATTGCATGGCGTAAAGTTGTACCAACGCACACCTGACCGAGTAGCCCATCGAAGAGCTGATCTAATTAGGCGGCGGGACGTGATAGATGTCAACCAGCCGATTGTAGAAATTATGCCAGATGGTACCAGAGAAGTCGAAGTTACCCTTCGCTGTGAATCTGGTACCTATGTCAAAGAAACTATCCATGGTGACAGCGGTCGTACTCAGCCTAGTGTAGCCTCTTTACTCAAAGCCAAATGCGAGGTTCTATGGCTAGATGTCGGGGACATTCATGCCGACTAACTCGCCGGTTTTTAGTCGGTTATTTTCGTCGCGGTGCTTATATGCGATTGGTAGGTCGGCAAATTGCTCCGAAGATGGCAATATGCTGTGTCGGGGTAAAGTGAGGCGAAAACCATGAAGCGTTCCAAGGGCCAGAGAGTAAGAACTCGAAGCATTCTAAGAAGGAGAAAAAGCGAACGCAGTCGCTTGAATATCAGTCGTGTATTGCACGAATATGATACAGGTGATCGTGTTGCTATCGTATTAGACGGTGGTCAACAAGGTGGCATGCCGCACAGAAGATTCAATGGCAGAACTGGATTTATTCAGAAGAAACAAGGCGTTGCATGGGTCGTTGCAGTAAAAGACGGCAACATGCAAAAGACTGTCATTGCTAGACCAGAACACCTACGCCCGTTGGAGTGATTTACTTGACCGAAGAAGAGAAATTTGTTGACTTTGCTACCGTAAGAGACATGCTTGAGGGCGCTCAAGAAAGAAGGGGCGACTTAACTTACGAACAGGTTGCTGCATTACAGCATGCTCAATGGGCTGCTAGTGACAACAGAGTTGGTTACAAGACTACTCCTGATGTATTTGTAACTCTAAAGGCTGCACTACTTGAGATGGACAAACTTGCTCAATATCCTGACCTAGCTGCAAAACTTGCTGAACTAATGCCACTATATCCTAGCGATGTAAAAGCAGTATTAGTTTCCAAGAGAATTGCTATTGATGATTCTGAAATCAATGCAATTCTAGATACAGTAAGGCAGCATGTTGGCTTCGAGTGAAATTGGCCGAGATGATTTTATGAGCGGTTTCAGTCGTGACCGTAATGTCAAGATTCCAAAAAAGTCTGATAAGAAGAGCAACGCTAAGCCTTCACAATACTTGCCAACAAGACCTGCGGAAGGTCGCAGGGATGTCGTGAAAAAGGTTGAACAAAAGCCAAGAACCAATCGGCGTCCAAATAATCAGCGACGTCAAGGACAACAACATCGCGGCAATAGAGGGCGCAATAATCCTGGAAGAGATAAGCCCCAACGTCAACGCCGCCCAACTCCCCTTGATGACGAGGTTTGGGCGAGAGTTATCGAAAACGATCCTCAAACCAATGTGATTGTTGCCTTTGGTGAAAGTAAGATGTTGCTTGGCAGATTTACCGCCAAGAACACTAATTCTGCAGTTGGCGATAGAATATATGTCGGAGTTGATGGCGACAAGCGCACGGACGTGGGAGATATTCTCGGTATGGCGAAAATGGAACTGTTGTCTAATTCAGCAGCCAGCGATTTACCATTAGTCATCCAATTATTTATCGAAGAAAAGGCGGCCCACTTCATCAAGGCATTTTTCAATATTGCCGGCCCACTATCCCTCAAGCAACACGCCTTCGAACTATTACCTGGAATTGGTAAAAAGAAGGCTTTGCAGATGGTCGAGGTTAGAGGCTCGAGTGGCTTTACTGGCCTTGAACATCTAAACGAATCTTGCACCATAGATGCAGCAGAACTGCTAGCAAAGCGTTTTGTTGCTGAAATTAGCGATAGAAACTTACAACCGCGACTTACAGAACTACTGTTACCGGTGACAGCATGAAGGGCGCTCGAACTCTAGTTGATTTACTTCGTAGTAAACAGGATAATGACAAGTCTCTTGGCCAACATTTCTTGATTAATGATGAGCTAATTACGCTCTCTATACAATACGCTGAGATCGTCAAACCAGACCACGTGTTGGAAATAGGCCCTGGACCAGGCGTGTTAACAGAGGCTTTACTGATGCAAGGATGTAGAGTAACAGCAATTGAAATTGATGAGGGGGCGGTAAAACATCTACAGAGAATATTCGCTAGCGAAATTGCGTCTGGGCAATTGAATTTACTCTCAGGGGACGCATTACAGGTTAAGTGGCCCACCTCAATCTCCAAAGTTGTTGCTAATATCCCCTACCAAATTTCATCGCCCCTAGTAGAGTTGCTAACCAAATATCTGCGTAATGATGAAGTGAAATTGTTGCAGAAAGTTGTACTTTTGGTGCAAGAAGAATTTGCTGAAAGACTAGTTATGGAGTATGAATCTGACGTTGGATCCCTTGGAATGACTGCGTTATTGGATTGGCAATCCGAGATGTTGCAAAAAGTACCCCCTCACAACTTTAGTCCAAATCCAAAAGTAAATTCCTGCTTTATTGAAATGAAACCTAGTCATGAACAATTTGATTGTGATAAGCGTCTTGTTAAACAAGTAATCCATCAGGCCTTCAAACAACGAAGGAAGAAAATTCGTACCAGTCTCAAATCTATTCCGCGCCGCCTCAATAGAGTTCCTAATTGGTATTCTGCTCGCTGGAAGTTGGCGATTTCAAGTCTGGCTGATGATGAGAGAATGAACGCTCGCCCAGAAGAGTTTGATTTTGATGACTGGATAGAGTTTTGTCAAGATTTAGAAAAAATCCAAGATAAATCTTAAACTTGACCTCAATCTATCGTTTATGTCCAATGTATTGATGGTTTTTAACAAATTTACCGGGGAGAGGTTTTTCTTAGGAGTGGCTACTGGGCAGGACTTGTCGGAGGGGATGCTATGGCAAAGAAGGACACATATCTTGCACTATTAAGGCGTGGAATTGATGATACTACGGCTCAGCAGTTAGCCGATGCTGGACTAAAAATTGGCGATTTAAAGAAAATTGACCGCAATATGTTGATTGAAAACTATGCACTAAAGCCAGATATCGCTGATGGTGTCATTTCAATTATCAATTCAGCCCACTCTTCTCACGGTAAAGAACGGTTTCTAGCAACGGTCTTAGCACCAGAAAAGAAAGTTGATTCAAAAATTGAAGAGATTAAATTCAAGCGTAAGCAAAAAGACGTCCTTACCGAATTAGCTGAACAAAAAGAACGGTTAAAAATTGCAAAAGTTGAGGCTTTCCGCGGTAAGAAATTGATAATGAACCGGTTAGGTAAGACTGTCGAATTGATTGTTAAACTAGAAAACAATCTCTATGACGAGGGTAAAGACGATCAAAAAGTCAAGATTAGAGACCAACTAGAAACTAGAGGCCTAGAAGCCGCTAGAGATCATGAAATGTTAGAACTAGAAGGGACTCCTCAAGATATTGTTGACTTTAGAAGAAAGTTTGTTCCTGCACTGATTTTCCACGCTTGCCCGCTTTGTGGTGACGAAATGGACCCTAGACAGGCCAGAGACCAAGATAAACCAGGGGAATGGGTGTTTATTTGCTGGGAGTGTGAAGAGAATTTCACTCCTGATCTAGCCGCTAATGTTGAGCAGCGTTTGGTAAATGGTAACCGTATATTTATCGATGAGAGTAAGCGGCCAAGAAACCCAGTACCTCCTAAACCAGCGGCAATGGATTTCTCTTCAGTAAATGACATGATTAAGAAAGACCTCGTTCAAACTGGATCTGACGCTGATGAGATGAGCCGAGTGGTAGAAGAAAGCACTCTTGGCGGTGGATTAATGGACATCAATGATTGGATTGATCAAACATTGGCCGCTAAGGATTACATCCAAGCGCAAGAAGATCGAGAAGACTTCATCTTAAGAACCGGTGCTGGTGCTACTAAGTTCAACAAGTGGATGAAGAAGGCCGGGTTATACTTCAACAAACAAACTGGCCGTTGGACACGTCACAAAGATGTACGTTGAGGCGATGGTATGACAGAGAGTGTTGGAGAGACGCTCAAACTTGTGAGATTTATGCAAGGGGCAAAATTACTTGGCCAAACCAGATTAGTTCTCGGTGAAACTCTAGTTGAACATGCAGAGTCAGCAGGAGTTAATTTGCCAACAAACTGCACTTCTGGAACCTGCGGAACTTGTATGGTGACATTGGTCAGAGGTAAGATTCCAGTCCCTGAAATACTCCCACCCGGGCTTGATGATTACCTAATAGAGCAAGAGGCTCGCTTAGGTTGTATTGGCTGCCCGACTACCGATTGTGATATTGATATTCGACCACCATTGTGATGATTGCTATGTTTGAAAATTGGGGTACGACTGAATGGTTTATTTTGGTTGTTGACATCGTTGCGGTGATTATTGTTGTACGATTTCTAAGAAATAAAATTAGGAGAAAACTCAATGAGGTCGAGTTGCGGCAAAGTTTCCAAACGCGCAAAAGACGAGAATTAAATAAAGATAAAAATGACTAATCGGCTAATCGATAAATTGATTCAACTATTGTTTGGACATGTTCAAGAACCTGTGACTGCTTAATGGATTTATGAGGGGTGGTAGTGAACTAACCACTGGACCAATCCCTGTGGGCCAGTTTGTTAATTTGATTAGGTCGACCATTCGTAATGATAATTTATTTCAAAACCAGGTCATAAAAGGGGAAATAACTCAATGGAAATCCTACCCTAGCGGTCATACGTACTTTACACTGCGAGATTCTGATGGGCAAATTAGTGCAGTTATCTGGCAAGGTCGTTGTACTATTGATTCAAGTATTGGCGAGGGAAGTGTCGTTGTGGTTATCGCTAATTTAGACCTCTATGCCAAGGCTGGAAGAATACAATTAATCGTTAACCGAATCGAGCCGATTAACAAGCTTGGAGTTCTTGAAGAACAGCGCAAGCAGTTGATTGAATTACTGCGGTCGGAAGGAATGTTAGATCGCCCTAGAATGGCTCTACCAGCAATTCCAAAACATATAGCAATAATCACTGGTGTTGGCTCAGCAGCACTGGCTGATATGAATAGATTAGCCGAAAACCGATGGCCTGGAATTCGAAGAACGGTAATTGGAGTTACTGTTCAAGGGAATTCTGCTCCTAATGAAATTGTCAGAGGGATTCTTGCCGCAGGTAAGTTGGCCGAAATTGAGGTCGCGAAACGGCTTAATCAACCGCCTGTTGATGTGATAATAGTTGGAAGAGGGGGTGGGTCTCCTGAAGATTTGTGGGCGTTTAATCTTGAGCCGGTTGCCAGAGCGATAATTGCTTCAGCAGTACCTGTTATCTCTGCTGTTGGACACGAATCAGACATGTTAGTAGCAGATTTAGTGGCTGACTTGAGGGCATCAACTCCCTCTAATGCAATAGAGCGTTTAGTTCCTGAATTTGATCAACATCAAATGATGATGCTCAACTTTGAACTCCGCATCACTGATGCAACAACAAGATTATTTGTCGATTGGCGCAATAACCTACTTCTGTTACAATCTAGGTTGCTCAATGCGCCACTTCAAGGGGTATACAATGCCAACCAACAGATTACTGAACTATCAAACAGGTTAGCAACTGCGGTGATGAATAAGTTTAGTCAATCAAAGCAGAAATTAGCATCTTTAGGCAATATCATGGTGCTAGCAGCACAACAAAGTATTGCTGCAGAGAAAACCAAACTTGCTGTATTTGCATCCTCACTTAATTCAGCTCATCCAAACAATGTGTTACAGCGAGGATATAGTATGATTTCAGATGAGCAAGGCCAAATTATCTCGAGAACTAATGACCTCAATAAAGGCCAAAATATAATTCTTGCATTGGCAGATGGAACTGCTAAGGCTACAGTTGAAGAAATAACCAAAGAGAGTGGAAAAAATGAGTGAAGAAATGAGTTATAGTATTGCAATTAAGCGTTTAGAAGAAATTGTTGCAGATTTGGAGCGCGGTGGAATAGCATTGGATGAGACCTTGAAATTATATGAGGAAGGGGCTAAACTGTTAGAATTCTGTCAACAAGAATTAGCCAGTGCAGAAGGGCGTCTAAACGAGATGCGTCTCTCTGAGATAGAAGAGAAATTGTCTGAGTAGACCAAGAATTCAATACCTAGCAATACAGGCTCTCTAGGCGGCTAATCGATGGCGCCTAAGTAAAGTAAAAGCCGGTAATGTCCAAAGAATTACCGAGGCAAACCAAGCAATAACCGAACCGAGCACAACGCCAAATTCAGGTAATGACCATATCGCAATGATTGCGTATACTGAAACGCTAGCTCCTCCAAGCATCATTGGCGCTGCAGCGCCCTGGGGCACTTGAGGGCCTTGAGAAACCCACAGTGCGACCATACTAGTTAGAAAAATAGCCGGGAATGCGCTGGCTAGCCCAGCAATAAATGGCAAACCGCTATCGGCTAACACAAGACAAGCACCAATGGCTAGTCCAGCGGCGATACCTCGCATTGAAAGAATCATTAACGGAACTTTATTACTACCTCCAGGTGCTTCTCTATTCTTTATATTGAACAAGAAAGCCAGTACCGCTAAGGCTACTAAACCAGTTATGGCAAACTGTAATTCACTGACTAGGCCATCTGTTGCATTTCTGGCAATCATTAAACCACACCAAGCAAGAATTGCCCAAGTTGATAGTGAGGCAATTATTGTTAGGGGTAATTTGAGTTTTTCTTGCTTGATTTGATTTGGTAGTAATATCCATACTCCAAGAAACAGACCATTAATCAACATACCAAGCGGCACTACAGACATACTAGATCTTAGTGACTCGCCTCCATCAATAGCATAAACTCCCGCCGCAGCCGGAATTATCGTTGATGGTACCGTACCTAACACTCCGCCAATAAAGCCGCCAAATTTCTCGATTGAAACGGTGACTAAAATTGCTACAAAGCCAGCAAAAAAAGCGTATAGAATGATTGTCGAGTTAACCATCCAATCAGTCCTTTGAGGCTGATACTCTGTCTCAAAGAGATTCTGCCAGAGTAACAATGGCATCATAATCTGGCTCAACACCAGGATTTTCAGCAACCCAGCGGTGTTGGACTAAGCCCTCTTTGTCAACTACAATGACGACCCTGTTAGCCGAAACATAGCCTTCCAGTCCACCAAGGCCAACAAACTTGGCATCATAAGCCTCAACCACAGTGCGGTCTAAATCAGATAATAATTCGAACTCTAGGTTGTACTTTCTAGCAAATTCTGCATTAGCCCACGGTGAGTCAACACTGATACCAATAACGGTAGCAGATGAACCGTTAAGCTTAGCAAGGTTATCTTGAAAAGCACACATTTCCTTATCACAAACACCAGTAAAAGCGCCTGGATAAAATGCGATGACTACAGTTTTGCCGCGGTAATCTGCTAACGAGACTGCTTCTTTCGATGTGTTCTTCAAAGTAAATTCTGGTGCTGCTTCTCCTATCATGGTAAGACCTCTTCCTGTCAACCTCATGAAAGAAGTATTTTAACAAATGCACTGATTTTCAATAAGGGTCTAAGTGTACTATTTGCTCGATATCAATACGCTTGTAGCCTCGCTCACGAGCATTCGTCGCTGCTTTAATTAGCATTGAGCGCATCCAGCCAAGTGACATTAAAGTCTTCATTCGGTTGATTGATTCGATGAATTGAACCGGGTTGCCGCCAAGTTGTGCGTGACTTCTGATGTCTGATTCTAATTTTTCAACTACCATGTAATAGGTGTCGATTAATTCTTCAATTGCATCATCTGTAACCGGCATTTTAGCGTGCGTCCTAGCCAGAGAAAGTAAGGAAGAACGGGTTAATACGCCGCCTCCTTGGCCAACTATCAACGTTTCAGATTCTTCGATTGTGTCAACCTCTGCTTCCTCGTCTTCTGAATTAAGGCCCATTCCAGACACAGCAATTTCTAGATGTCTCGGCTTAATTGTGGCAACTCGATCTTTTTCTGCTGCTGCCTCTGCGTGTTTCAAAATCTTAGCCAAATGAGTCTCAACGTGTTCTATTCCTGCTTGAACTGCAGCAGAGCCAACAGAATCTATACTACTAATTCTATCAATCATCAACTCTCTAGTTCGATTATAATTCAATCGTGTGCGGTTGGGGTCATCCAATGTTTTTCTTTCTGGGTCTTGGGCTAGAGTTTCTGATTCCATTGTTGGAACTAAGCGGTCTAACTCCTCACACAATAATTCGACTAGTTGTTGTTTTACCGCACCAGATAAACGCATTTGCGTGAAATTAGCAGCAACTGCTCCGATGTGACCTGAGGAATATGGTTTAGCCGGCATATGAGGGCCTTGCATTGGATGCTTTTCATTATTAGCAATTGGTTAACCATTCATTATTTCCAGATAATGTTAGGCGTTGCAATCCGCTTTCCGTCTTTAACCAAGTATCCTCAATACCAATACTGCCTTCTGTAAAGACCAGTTTTGGCTCAATGGCCATGACTCCATTATTCGGTAATGGTCGATCAAAGCCTTGGGCGACAACAGGAGATTCATCTAATTGTAGACCAACTGAATGGCCTAAGAACTTGCTTTGGTCTGGACTCATGCCCATCAAATGTTCGCCATGACCCATATTGATGGCTAATTGTGAGCCAACTTCCCATGCTTTTGAACAATCCTCTCCACGACCAAGTGAATTCACAACCTTGTCACTGACTTCAACCATATCGTCTAGTCTCTGCAACCAAATATCATCTAATTTTCCAACGCTAAACATTCTAGTAGCATCAACAACATAACCTCTGTGAGCATGAACGAGGTCAACCAAGATGGGGTGGTGTTCTCGTACCTTATTGAATCCTGAACCCATTCCGGCTAACGGATGAGGGCCAGTGCCGCCTATTGCTGAATCAAAAAACGACGGAATTCCTCCTGCTCTGCCTGAAACTATTACGGCTCTGTCACATTGTAATGGAAAGCGGCGCATTTGGATATTGCCGCCAAATCCGCTTTCTCTACTAATTGCTTCAGCAGCGGCAACCAGTTCCAATTCGGTTTTGCCTGCAGCAATTTCATTGCTAACTGAGTCAAACATTGCTTGTTGCACTAAAGCCCCCTCTCGCATCATAGCTAACTCCCAAGAGGATTTTACTTCTCTTTGAGAGTGAATTAATTGGGTACAATCAGCAGGTGTTCCCAAAGGTGCCAATACTGATTCGAACTTCGCGTGGAAATCGGCTGGAATTTCACCTTTTTGTAATGCTGGACTGGCTTCTGCCCCCATTTTGGAAAGCGTGTCAGCAAGTATTCGCAAACTAGGGAATTTCTCTATGTTAATTGGGCCGTCCGTGCCTCCAGCCTCATATTCTGCTCGCTTAATTGACCGTCTGACAAAAAAAGTACTACCATCGCCGCCAGATTCTATGCTGGCTTTGGAACCTGTAGCAGGAATAAATAATGCTCCATTTTGCCGTCCTCCAGCGTAGTAGTACAAGTCAACTGGGCTTTGAATTAATGCACCTGGTAGATTGTTTTCTTGTAACAGATTTGCTAGTTTACTAATCCGTTGTTCAAGTTCACTAACCGGTACTCGCCAATCTTGGCCTTCAGGTCCCAGTAAATCCTCGGTTGACCATGACGACATGGTTGTGGGTCGTAGTAGATGTTGAAAACTCTAACCGATGATGTCTGACTTTTCCATGAAATTATCCTCTATTATCGTGAAATCAACAGACGATAAATCAAAAACTGTCTGCTGTTGGGAGTAGCATGGCACAAGTGTTAAACTTGCGCGACATCAATGTCGAAGGCAAGACTGTGCTGGTAAGAGTTGACATCAATAGTCCTTTACAGCCCAAAAGCCAAGAGTTTCTTGATGATACTCGAATAAAGGCGATTGTACCGACATTGAATCTACTTACTAAAGCAAAAGTAGTTTTGTTAGCCCACCAATCTAGACCTGGCAAAAAAGACTTCACTAACACTCTTGGCCATTCTCGAGAACTTGGCAGAATATTGGGGCGTAATGTCAAATGGGTCGAAGATATCCATGGCGAAAAAGCAATGCAAGCAATTGAAGGTCTAGCGGATGGAGAAATCTTGATGCTCAATAACGTAAGAATGGATCTTGAAGAAGTTTCGACTAAAGGTGATTTTTTAGCAATGTCGGAGACAAAAATAATCCAACGACTATCTAGCGTTGTCGATGTATTTGTTAATGATGCATTTGCCTGTTCTCACAGAAATTCCCCATCTATTGTTGGCTTTACCCATACACTTCCATGTGTGGCTGGAGAATTGATGAAAAGGGAAATTGACGGCCTAGATACTGCTTTAGAATCGCCACGTAGACCATGTATTGCAGTGGTTGGCGGAATTAAAGTTGAAGATTCAATATCGGTCGCAGATAATATGCTGAGAAAAGGTATCGCTGATGAAGTGTGGGCCACTGGCGGAGTAGCAAATTTATTGATTGAATATTCTGGAATTGATATTGGTGAATTGAATCATAATTTTTTGGTTGGGGAATTAGGCGAGTCCTATCACTCTACAGTAGCAACTGCCAAATCAATGCTAAATGATTTTGCTGACAAAATAAAACTGCCAACAGACCTTGCGGCAAATATTGAAGATAATCGAGTGGATTTAACACTAGCTGATTTGCCTGTCGCTGCGCCGATTTTTGATATTGGAATCAACTCAACAATGACCCTTTCGGCCGCTATTAAGTCTGCAGGAACAATAATTCTAAACGGTCCCGCAGGTGTTTTCGAACTTACTGATTTTGCTCTAGGCACGATTGAGATGTTGAACGCTTGTGCCGAATCAACTGGCTATGTCGTGGTGGGAGGAGGTCATACTGCCACCTTAATCATGAATCGCGGGTTATCTAGTAAAATGGGCCATCTATCAACTGGTGGAGGTGCTTGTTTGAATTATCTAGCCGGTAAGGTCTTGCCAGGTATTGCAAGCCTTGAGTACAGTGCCCGAAAATACCAATTGACCATCTCTCAGTCCATAACTGACAATTAAATAACACAGCCATCACCCGCTAACAAGGATTGATGCCAATGTCAGAGGAATATGCTGCAAGATATACAGATACAATTCTGTATGACAGCAGTACCAACAAGTTTGTTGGTGATGTATTAATCCACGATGATGGGTCTTGGTCAAAGTCTAACGGTGACGAAGATGTTAGGCAAGTTATCGACGGTAGTTCTAGACTTTTGACTCGTTCCTTGCAAAACTGGCATACTCATCTTGCTATGCAATTAAATGCGAGAGATTTTAGTGATGGTTACCCATTAAATCAGTGGCTCAATGAGGTAATATTCCCTACCGAAGCAAGATTGAGCCCAGAATATGTTCGAGTCGGCGCTACAGCAGCAGCAAGTGAAATGATTGCTACTGGTTGTAGTTTCGCGGCTGATATGTACTTTTATCCAGCAATAACTGGTAAAGTCCTCGAAGATGCCGGCATTAGGGGCCTTATTGGCGGACCTGTCAGTGATTTTGCACTACCATCACACCCTGATGCAAAATCGGCATTAGATGAAATTGATAACTTACTTCAAACCCAATCAATTCACGATCGTATTCAGTATGCAATTGCTACCCATTCAATTTACCTATGTAGCGAGGATACTCTAGTCAGGGCAGCGGATTTAGCAGAACGAAGGCAAGGAAGATTACATATTCATGTCAGTGAGACAAGAAAGGAAGTTGCTGATTGCTTTGAAAAAACCGGTAAATATCCTGTTGAGTATCTTGACAGTATTGATTTTTTCAAGCCCGGCACAGTGTGTGCACATGCTAGTTGGGTTAAGAAAAATGAAATCCGGATTCTAAAAAATCGTAATGTTACTGCCGTGCATTGTCCTTCATCAAACATGAAATTAGCCTGCGGTGGTACTCTGTCTTTGCCCGCTTACCAAGAGGTGGGCGTCGATGTCAGACTAGGGACTGATGGTGCTGCATCTTCTGGTAATGGACTGAATGTATTATCTGAAGCTCGAACTGCTTCACTAGTTCAACGACACGATCATTGGGATGCTACCCTTTTGCCGGCCAAGGATATCTTTCAAATGGCAACCAAGGGTAGTCAAGATTGGGTTGCTTGGGATTTAGATGATGTGCGAATGTACCCACGCGGTAGATCTAGCAACCGACATTTGGCTAACTTAGTATTCAATGGTGCAAACTGTCTTGATATGTGGGTTGAAGGGCAGGCAGTACGACAAGATGGCACAACTAATACCGTGAATGAACGCAAGGCGATGAATGACCTTGAAGTCTCAATTCAGTCATATTATGAAGGTCTTGAGTAATCATTCATATTTGGTTAATGAATAACCAATTATGATAATAATGAATCCGATAAAATAACCTGTAGCAGACAAGGAAATCTCTACTGTATAATCAACATTTAACTCAAAATCTTCGGGAACTTCTGTCATAGTACCAATACCAACAAAATATTCACCAGACTTGACGTTCCACGAAACTCCGGCTTGATTATCGTCACCAATTGCTTCAAATTCATTATCTCTTGAAGTACAAAGTTCACTGTTGCCCATTTGTTCTATCAAGGTTAATCCATCACACTGAGCTTTCTTATCAGCGTCTGCGACTACCAAAAAAACGTCATTACGATCCCAGGTCACCTCAGCATTGGCTGTGATGAATAATGCCAATGGATTAGATTGGATTGGTTCGTCAGAAAAAAATACTGAATTAGGAACATTTGGCGTTGGCACGCCTTCAACACTTTCTTCCGTAGTAAAACCAATTGTCCCAAGCAAACAAATAATCACTGACAAGGTGATTAAGCCAGTACCAATTTTACCATTTCTGTGCAAATAACTCACCTACAATTGTAAAAACGCCAGAGCAAGTATAACATAACTGCCAAGTAGCATTGCACCTTCTAGCCAATTTGATTTACCATCAGCTAAAATTGAATTTACCACTAGTACTGCAACAAAGGTTGCAGCCGTTTCAAGCATGCCAAATTCTAAGGTTAGAGGTACGCCAACAGCCCAAGCAAACAGTATCATTGCAGGGGCTGCGAACAAAGCAATCTGGACACTGCTGCCTATTGCGATAGCAATTGACAAATCCATCTTATCTTTACCTGCCACAATTACTGCGGTAAAGTGTTCTGCTGCATTACCAAAGAACGGTAGCAGAATTACTCCAATAAATAGTTCAGGCAGTCCCCATTCATCTACTGCAGCCTCTAGACTGTGCACTAAGATATGAGCCATCCAAGCAACTAATACAGTTGCTGCAATTAGTAATGTCCAGGCATCTTTGTTGGTCATTGTAGGATCTTCATGATGGCCGTGCCCCGGTTCTGTAGCAAATACGTGAGCATGAGTTTTGAGTTGGAACAGTAAAGCAAGTCCGTAGATAATCAACAAGACTATTGCTGCATAACGAGATATGACTTCAACATCAGTTGATGTACCACCTGAATGATGTAGTGCACTTGGAATAATAAAGGCGACAACTGCCAGCAATAGCAGTGTGCCATTCATTTGAATTGCGTCACTGTTGAAAGTTTGTTCCTTATGCTTTAGTCCCCCCCAAACCAATGCTAAGCCCAGTACAAGCAGCATATTGCCAAGGATTGAACCAATTAGGGATGCTTGGGTGACTGTTACCATTGTATCAACAATATCAGGGTCCTTTGAGGCAGCATAGATGGCAAGTCCAACAATGATTAGTTCAGCAGCATTGCCAAACGTGGCGTTGAGAAATCCACCGATTGCCTCACCCGTACGCAGAGCGATTTCTTCGGTTCCCTTACCCATAAGAAATGCTAGGGGCATAATAGCGATCATTGAGAACAGAAAAGCCATGGTGAGGTTATGATCGTAATTGAAATAAATCGCTAACGGTAACGCTACCAATAACCAATTTAATTTATTCTTAAATGGGTTGAAAGCATCGAGTAAAGTGTCCATTGCATGTTCGACTTCGTCGACTATTTCCTCAGCGACTGCCTCTAAACCTGTCTCTGCCATGACGTTGTGATTGAAAATACACTAATTGAGGTATCTGTCCAATTACAGTTAATCATCCGATTTTTTCCTTCTAGTAGGCCTACGCTTTGGCGCATTCTTGGGCGCTACTCTGCGACCTACCTTACGCCTTGGCTTGGGCTTCTCTTCGACCTCGTCGTCATCAAAATCATCATCATCTAAACCAAAGAATGAATCGTCATCATCCTCTGGTTCAGGTTCCGCCTTGGCCTTGGTTCTTCGGGATTTCCTACTAAGAACATTGACGGCAAATGGATCTTCTTCTTTGTCTTCTGGTTCTTCAACATCAGGAACTGTTTTTTCTTCTTCTTCTACCGGGAGGCTTTTGTTAGTATTAGTTATTGAGTCCATATCAACATCTTGACTGGTTCCAATAAATTCAGACATCCAATCGTCATCATCAAATTCATCATCAGACTTTTTCTTCTTTGGACCTCGCATTCCAGAACTGATTACTAACAGCATCAATATAATTGCCAAGAAAGCAATACTCGAAGTAACCCAAACAAAGACGTATGGCGGGTCGCTATATGATGGTTCAACTACTATTGGCTCTGGCTCTGGCTTAAGTGATTCTTCATAGTTGCACACTGTGGTTCCGTCGATTCTGTTTCGACAATAATCAACAATGAATATTATCTGTTCCACTACTTCATTTCCAGCAGAATCTATGGCTCTAATTGATACTGCGTGAGTCCCTGGTTCGAAATTTCCTGCACTTATCTCTTCGGAGAAAACAACTGTTTTGTTATCTTCGTCTAATGATTGGAGATTTGTCGGGAATGTCCACGGTGTTGTTGAAGAATCCCCGGTTGCGTAATTATACGTGAATTTGTATTGTACTGTTGAAATCTCTACATCATCGCTAGCACCAGAGTTAATGGTGATTTTATTGCCGTATAGGTACTTTGAGCCATCTTGCATTGATGATGGAGAATAGACAGATAACACCGGGTTTTGAGCGTCTAAACTTCTATCTTCCCACTGAATAGTATTGCTGTTATAGCTTTCGTCTACCAAAGCGGTTTCAATGGTGATCATTCCAGCAGAGACTGAATTTTGTACATCGAAAGTTAGATAATATTCTGGACCAATGTTTGGGTTTAGGTAATTATCAGCATAAAGTAACATTTGTCTGGCAGAATTAGTTATATCTCCGCCGGTTGAAGTTACCAAACTAATTGTTGGAGCCGATAATAGATATTCGTCACTTAACAAGTGAATCGAATAACTTCCAGAAGTCAGTGAACTACTAGTGTATATTTCACCATTATCATCATACAGGGTGTAATTGGCAGTTGGAGGAACAGTATCTTCTTTCACTTTCAAAGCATTACCTCCAGAGCCTGGGAATGATTCTAAATTTACATTGCCTGCTTCGTCCTCAACAACAATGGCATACCAAACAGACATCTCAACATCAGCAAGTAGATTGTAGGTTCTAGTGAATTTAAACTCGGTAATTGAAGAGCCGGTGTCGATTATTGTCGCGTCAAAGACCTCCCAACCATTTTCTATGTTAGTAATAGATACTTGGTCCTCATTTTCTCCAAATGGGTTTCCAGTATGTCGCCAAATAGAATATGTTTCAAAATCCAATTGTGGGTCATTAAGCCATTCGATTGTCAATAATTTTATTTCTCCGTCGACTTGTAATTCATTGATTCTGGCTGGATTTGGTGTCTGAGTGTATTCATACACCGGGCCGGCCCAATTTTGGATTAGAGATGTGTAGTGATAAGGCCCGGCATTATGTTGGTAAAGAGCCTCACTGGTAACGAAATAAAATGATGTTCTATCTTGTTCGCTGGGTAAATCAACCATAAATTGTTGGATTCCATCGGTAACCGTGCCCTGATATTCAACTGTTACATTTTCCACAAATTGACTACCTGCAACAAGATAATTTGAACGCCAAATATGATACTTTTCTCCTTCAGCACCTAGTTGATCATTCCATGTGATTAGAGTTTGGGACTCGCCAAGGAAGGTTGCTGTGACTTGTGTGGGTTCTGCTATCCAATCATAGAAGGCATTTTCATATGTGGATGAACAGGATTGTGGCGGGATATCACGGTCATAAATTCCGTTCTTATCAACAGCCACTACACAATAATGTGAAGTCCCTAGACGCCCTACTGGGAGGGTAAAATCGAATTCGCCAATCTCTTCGCCAACTAATCCAATTTGCTCGGCGCCGAATTGATCTGTGCGATTTATTGCTTCACCTGAGCTGTAAATGGCATAATTTTCCCCATCTTCATTAGACAAGTCTTGCCAAGTAACCGTGGTAATTCCATCGCCTGTAGATGGGTTTGACTGGAAGTTTGCATTTACTGAGCCAACCGGGCTTGGGGGCATATTGTCTTCGACAAATGGGCCTGGTAACGCATTATTTGACAAGAACCGAATATCTTCGTAAACTTGCCCTTCTTCTAAGTAGTTCGGCAGAACATAAGTTATCGCGTAATACACTTCACGATCTGTGTTTAGGGATACTTCAACTTGATATGTTGAGATACCTGGGGACAACTCTGCTACAGGAGTTGCACTAGCGAGCACTGTTTGACTTGTATTACGGTTAATTGGTGAGAACGATTGCCAAATTCTGGTCTGATATGCGTTTTCGCCGGTCTCAGGCAGAATGAAGAAAATATCATTATAGTTAATCCATGAAAGCGTAGTAATACTTGTTGTTGGATTAAAATTGGCTTGTAAATTATACGGCGATCTTATCGGCGTGGTAGATTCAATTGTTGCCTCATAAGTTGCAGATTCATTGCTGATAAGACTATCATAGGTGGACACGGAGTTATCTTGTGCGGTAATTGAAGTGGTAATTCCGTAATAGAATGAGTCATTGGTACCAGGCGCTACTAAGTATGAGAAACTGTGACCTGGATGGGAGCCATTAGCCCCTCCAAGACAGAGGTATTTTACCGAGTAAGTCTCACTATCACAAGCATCAACTTCGGCCACTAAAGTAGCATTAACTACATTCTGGGAATCAATAATTTCAGAATGTCGATAGACCTTGTAAACCGCATTAAAGAAATTGTCAAGTGCGTTGGGCTGGTCTAGACTATCGATGTTACGCCAAGTAATCGTTGTTAACTCTGTAGCACTATCAAAATCTGCTGATATGTCTTGTGCCTGTAGGTGATACAAATCGCCCGTATCTAGGTTACTTGCATTGGTTATTGGCAAGGTCGAAAAACCCATCAATAAAATCAATAGCGTAGCAATGGCTCTCCCATTATAAGCCTTGGACCTGCCCCTCATCACACCTTTCTAGCATGCAACCGTTAAGAGCATACCGCTATTTTTTCAACAAATAATACCGATTTTAAGACAAACCTGAAAACGTCAAATCATTCTTCATTGCCCATTTCAGGTTGAGGAAGTGGGTCATCTATGTCAATTTGAGTGATTTGCTGGCGGGCTTGAATAAATCGTATCAGGAATGTCCAAATCCCGCCGATTGCAGAAATGAATACAACAATACTCAGCGGATTAATTTGAATGTGGTCAAATAAGCCAGGGTAATTGCCCCAGTCATAATTATCATTGTAAACTAATATGCCCATTACAAATATTGCAACTATGCTCAAGATTGTTCTATCGGCGCGAGAAAACCCACGATAGTTGCGAGTTCCTGCAACCGCCTGAGCCTGAGTGCCCATGTATGAGCCAAGCAAAGTGAACCAAGCCGCGGCGAGACCCAAGACGATGTCATCAACAAAAATAGAGGCTGAAATACAAATAATCCAAACGGCATCGAGTAGACGATCAAAGGTGTGGTCAAGATAATCTCCCCATCTAGTGACTCTTCCAGTAGCTCTTGCAACCGGCCCGTCTAGTCCGTCCAGTGCCATCGCCAGAGTGATTAACGTTCCACCGCCAAGTAGCATTGCAGCCCCGAGATTATCAGCAGATGCCAAGTAAACAGATAGCCCCCCAAGTATGCCGATTGGCAGGGCAATCCAAGTGATCGCCGCTGGACTCATCCAAGACATTGCCTCAACAATAGGAGTTAATGTTCGCTCCCAAACCTTACGTAATTTCTCTAGAGCCATATCCCTTACCAAACCGTTCCACTTCAACAAGGGGGTTGATTGTTACGGCTGAAAGATTACCAAATGTGGCGTTAATTTACTCTGCCAACCAGTCGATTCTAGTTTGTATCGATTCTTGACTGTGACCATCGTTTATCCATTCAATAATTTTCTCATAGGTCTCATTAACGTCGCAATTTGTCGTATCCAACTCTAAGATTGGTTGGTCAAGTTCAAATTCAAATATCTCAGACCATGTGCCAGCAATCATTTCCCATTCCACGTTAGCGGTTATTTTTTGCTCACTGTAACCTCTTTTGACTAATCTTTCACGTAATAAAGATGGATCGCACCTCAACATGACAATCGCATCAACATCTAGTAAATGAGACAGATGACCATCAACAATCGTCTCATCTAATGATTCTGATTCAAATTGTTCTGCTAATCGATGAATGTCAATCTCCATGCTTTGCGTTGATTCGTCAAAATCACCCTCGCAGCCATACTGTTTGGCTAGATCTTTTACCGAGAGAATTGTGAAATCGCCTTCTGAGAACAACTCCACAATCGTAGTTTTTCCAACTCCAGGAGTACCGGTAATCGCGATTATGGACATATTGCTCAAGTCAACCGAATATGTATTGCTACAACTACTTTGGGCATTGAAATTGTAATTACCAAGTCATCAAATGATAGAAGGGTATAGGATTAACATCACCATGTTTGGAATGAATGACCCCGCACAAACTTTGATGCAACTTGAAAGTTATATCAAAGATGGTCGGTTTGAGATGTCAGAAGTGATGGCAACACAGTTCACTGAAATGTTTCTTAGCAATAAAAAAAGAACTCCTCAAGAACAGATTATGCTGGTAAGAGGATTGCAAATATTATGCGATGTGTTAACCTTACGTCAAAAATACTCACTTGCTGTTACCGCCGCCAAAACATTGTTGCGGGAACGGAAAAAAGTTACTCAAGGAACTTCAAACATCGGCTTGATTCATACTGATTTGCATCGCTGCGCTAAAAGCCTAGCATTGGCGGGAAAAAGGCGCAAAGCAAAGGCATATTTTACCAAAGCCAACAACTCCTCCAATGGTTGTGTTGCCGCTGCCTCAGATGGAGTAAGGTTTGTTATCAGTGATAAGAAAATGATTGCCACATTTATTACTGCTTTACAAAATTCTGGCCCAGTAACAAAGAGTGGCCAACTGTTTTTAGTTGCGCCAAGTAACTTAACTCCAGTAGATGCTAGCGAAATTCTATCATTACTAAGTGACTCACAATTTGAAAATAACCCGCAGGCCTTAGAACAAGCAAGCAGGATATCACGGGAAATCGAGATGATTGAAAAAGGTGAGATGGCGGCCAATGCAAAGTTGCAAAGTGCGCTTGACTCTCTAAAGCCAAAACATGACTATTACGAGTATAGTTGATGGTAACGAGGGATGGATTTGAACCATCGATCTCCGGGTTATGAGCCCGACGGGATATCCAGACTACCCCACCTCGTTATACAAAGCGCCAGCATTCCCCATTTTCAAACCACCGCTTGGTGAAACAAACCAATTTACTGACAAATCTGCTCAATAATAACAATGATTGGCATTGACTTATCTACTCAGGCCCCCCACATAGTATTCATGGGGAATGTGGCTAAACGAGCGGTTTTACTGAGTTTGCTGATTGCTTCTGCCTGTTTAGCAGGGTGCACCAGTGATGAGGATTCGGCTGACAATGATTCGGCAATTGACCTAGTAATCTACTATGATGCCACATCGGGAATGATTCAAGAAAATATTCAAAATGGGCAACAAGTATCGTTTAGTGGAGTTGAGCTAACCTTCGATTATGCTTATACTAAATCTACCGATGGCAATGTAGAAAGTTATTATTTTGAAGCTGGAGACGGCAGTTCTAGAATTTCTGTACAAGCCAATGATACTGGTGAAATCACTTACAATTATGCTACTCACGGCTTGTTTACTGCGGTTCTAGGGGCGATTGATGACGCGGGAAATGAGGCGAACGAAAGCATAACAATTCGCATCGACAAGCGTACTCTCTGGGGCCAATCCAACACTGATGACCCGGACATAATGACAATTGATACGGTGCCTGATTGTGAATGTGATGCACCTAGTAAGATTGCCATAGATTCTACGATTGAAAATATACAAAACGCTGGTGGATTTCTTGGAGGACCAGTAACAGTAAGCTGGTTACTTAGTGGAGAAGGTGTTGAAAGGGACTCAGGTCAAGAACAAATTGCAGATGGGCAAAACGCCCAATGGCTACATGATGAGTTCAATCCAGGTAAACAAAGTTGGTCGTTGGAAGTGACACTTAGTGAAAATGAGGAACGTGTTAACATTGACCATGATGTAACTATAACGTACAATGATGAAGAAAGCAAACCTAATCCTCTGCCAACTCAAGAACAATAACACCTTTATTTTCAGTTTCAGTCTCATTGAAACTGAAAGTTAAACTGAAATATTGACTTTAATCATGCGATTAGTCGCGAATATAGAGCGGTTTTGAGGAATCATGAGTGTTTAATCTATTCATATACCCCAGCCCGATGGTATGGGTTGGAAGTGAAAGGATGGCGACCAAAGCGAAGAAAAAAACGAAGATTGAAATTGAAAAGAATGAAGACCCTCAAGAGGACACGGTGTTAATGATGGCGTTAGACGATGATGCACCTGAAGTCAAAATTGATGATTTACCAGGCGTAGGCCCAGCAACCGCAGAGAAGCTGCGTGAGGCTGGATTTGATGACTTACTATCTTTAGCAGTAATGTCGCCTGCTGACCTAGCAGAACAAGCAGAAATTGGCGAATCGGTAGCTGGAAAAATTATTGCCGCGGCTAAAAAGATGGCAAATATTGGTGGTTTCGTATCTGGTGGAGACTTATTAGAACGACGAAAAGAAGTTCAAAAGTTATCGGCAAAGGTGCAATCAATTGATGATTTACTTGGTGGAGGATTTGAAACTCAGGCACTAGTAGAGGTATACGGAGCATTTGGTAGTGGAAAAACCCAAATTGGCCATCAATTGGCAGTAAATTGCACATTACCTGTCAGTGAAGGTGGATTTGATGGAGACGTTTTCTACATCGATACCGAAGATACTTTCAGACCTGAGAGAATTACTCAAATGGCAAGAGGTCAAGGCTTAGATCCTGACCAAGTTCTTGCTAGAATTCACGTAGCCAGAGCCTACAATTCGGCTCACCAAATGTTGCTAGTGGATGAAATAAAAAGAGTAGGGAAGGGTTTGAACGTCAAGATGATTATTGTAGATTCTTTAACTAGCCACTTCAGAGCTGAGTTCATTGGTCGTGGAATGCTAGCCAACAGACAACAAAAATTGAATAAGCACTTGAAGGAACTAAAACAACTTGCTGATATTAACAATGCTTTGGTTTTAGTGACCAACCAAGTTCACTCGAAACCCGATGCTATGTGGGGAGATCCAACAAAGCCAGTTGGTGGCCACGTTCTTGCACACGCAAGTACATTCAGACTATATTTGAGGAAAGCTAAGGGTGGCAGAAGAATTGCCAGACTAGTAGATTCACCAAACTTACCTGACGGCGAGTGCGTCTATCAAGTAACTGAAGAAGGACTCAAAGATTGAATTGGCAAAATCTCTAAGGTAGACAAATAGGCTATTTTAGTGGAAAATCAGTCGGCACCTTCAAAGATGCTTGGACAATCTTGCTATCATGCGCCATTTAATTGACCGCGTTTTAGAGTTAAGTGAAGAAGAGCAAGTTAGGGTGTCTCCAAGCGAAGTCCCTCCTGGCCAAGGTAACGAAGAAGAACTGAAGGCATTGCTAGAATCGCTACAACCACGTATCCGAGTCTATGGCGCCGGCGGTGCTGGGTGTAACGCAATTAGTCGATTAGCAGAAGAAGGTCTATTCGAAAGCAGTTACGTAACAGGTTACGCAATTAACACTGATGCTCAAGCTCTTTTGATGTCTCCATTAGAGGAAAAGGTATTGATTGGCAGAACTGCTCGAGGTAGAGGGGCTGGAGGCGATCCAACTAAAGGTGAAGCTGCTGCCCTAGAGTCTGAAATGGTGCTTCGAAGAATTACCAATGATACACAACTTGCGATCATTACTGCTGGCATGGGTGGTGGCTCTGGTACTGGCGCTGCCGGTCACATTGCTAGATTAGCAAAGCAACAAGGTGCAATGACAATTGCCGTAGTTACTTATCCGTTTAAGTCAGAAGGATCTCTTAGGAAACAAAACGCCGAATGGGGTTTGGAAAGACTAAGAGAGCATTGTGATACAATTTTGGTAATACCCAACGAACGCCTGCTGGAAATTGATGGTGTCAAAGATTTACCAATCGCTAGTGCGTTTAGAGTTGGTGATGAATTACTTGTTCGGTCAATTACCGGTGTAACTGAGCTTCTAACCACTGATGGCATGGTTAATCTTGACTTTGAAGATTTGAAGGCCGTTATCAAATCTGGTAGCGGTGTTGCCATGATTGGTCTTGGCGCTTCTTCGGCAACAAATAGAGCCGAAGAAGCCACTCTAGAAGCATTACATTCTCCGCTACTTGAGCTTGATACTACTGATGCTCGTGGTGCTCTAATCAATGTGGTTGGTGGACCTAATTTGACATTGGGTGAAGCCGAAAAGTGTGCTCAGATAATTCAAGAACGAATATCACCTCATGCCAAGATAATTTGGGGGGCGGCTGTTGACCAAGACCTAGGTGATGAAATTAGAGTAATGCTTGTTCTAACT
>CAXGZX010000014.1:0-24652 GCA_964014545.1 uncultured Candidatus Poseidoniales archaeon
ACGGGTGAACTACTCGACCGTTTTGTTCAATGCAGCGGACGAATTCCAATCATTAGTTTAGTGCTTGGACCTGTTGTTGGGGTATCTTCACTCGCTGCAGGACTGGCCGATTTTACCATTCTTGGAGAAGACCACGGACAGCTATTCCTCTCATCGCCATTAGAAACTCCCGAGGTCATTGAAGGAGAAATTGATGCTGCGGGATTAGGCGGTGCAAATCTACACGCATCTCGCTCAGGAATTGCCTGCTTAATTGCTGATGATGATGAAGACGCATGCGCAATGGCAGCTGAAATCCTTAGTTATCTCCCGGACCATAACGCCGCAATGCCGCCATTTATCGAGACTGCAGACTCTAGTGAGCGATTAAATCCCGAACTTGAGACATTAGTACCTGACAATCCAAACCGTCCTTATGACATGGTCAAAGTGGTCGAAGAAATTGTTGATGATGGTGACTTCATGGAATTATTCAGTTCATATGCGGATAATATCATAATTGGTTTTGCTCGACTTGGCGGCAGAACTGTCGGCGTAGTTGGTAATCAACCAAAGGTACTGGCAGGGTGTCTTGATATTGATGCCTCGATAAAAGCAGCCCGCTTCATACGCACCTGTGATGCATTTAATGTCCCGCTTGTGACTTTTGAAGATGTACCTGGTTTCTTGCCTGGTGTAGTTCAAGAATGGGGCGGAATTATTCGGCACGGAGCAAAACTGTTGTTTGCTTATGCAGAAGCCACAGTACCAAAACTTACCCTTGTCACAAGAAAGGCATACGGTGGAGCATACCTTGCGATGTCGTGTAAGCACCTACGCAGTGATTACAACATTGCATGGCCAACTGCTGAACTGGCCGTAATGGGTGCTGAAGGAGCGGTTAATATCATCCATCGACGCGAGATAAATGCCGTTGAAGATGATGGTAAAGAAGTTGTGCGAGCGCAGTTGGTTGATGAGTACAAAGCAAAGTTTGGCGACCCATATGTGGCAGCAAGAAATGGCTGGTTAGATGATGTGATAGAACCAAACGAAACTAGAGTTCGTTTGATTAGAGCATTGAATATATTACACTCCAAGCGTGAATGGAGCCCACCAAAAAAGCACGGCAATATTCCACTGTGATTACTTATCTTGATTAATTCTGGAAAGCAGTCCAGTAGGTGACAAATCGACTCCAAGTTCTTCATCGACCACATCTAGATTGGTTTCTTGTTCCAAAGAATATGGTTGTGTTGTGTCAATTGGATCCGTTTTCATAGCCCTCAGTATGATTACCAAAACTAATACCATGATGATTAATCCTAAGCCACCTGCAACTATGATTGTCCCTGATACTGCTGAAGCATCATCTGTATCTGTGTCTTGCTCAACAATTGGGGTTGAAGAATTAAAATTTATTTCACTATACGCAACAACATCTGCGGTAAATGCTGAATCATTTACCGCAACTCTAATTTCAATTGTTCCATTAGTGCCTGGAGGCACCTCTAGCATTGTCACACATTCCTTAGAGTTGCCAGAATCATCAAGTATGCAGGACGGATTGAGATTCTGCTGAACGATATCATCTAGCGATATTTCTAGAGGATGGTCAACAAATCCATCAGAGTCAAACACCGACCAAGCTAAAGTTGCTGCCGTATCATCAATCACATTTACATTCATCAAATTAAGTTCAGGCAAATCAGGCACCGACACCACTTCTACGTTCAATAATTGGCCATAAACCGAAGTTCCATCAGTTACATTTAGCCAATCATTATTCAGCACACCAAAGTAATCAGCAACTGGAGAAATTATGATTTGAGAACCGGAAATTATGGCTGTTGCGGTGCTAACCGAGTCAGATTCTATGCTCCATGATAATTCGTCTCCATCAATATCAAAACCAAAATCGCTGATATTAAGCGCAATTGTCGCATCTTCGTCCATCGAAATATTCCACATTGAATTATTTACCACCATTATATCATCAACCGCTGATACTTGGATTGGTATGTCTAAATCAACAGCCTCTGTTGCCCCGTCCGTGACTCTCACATGCAGTACTGTTGCCCCATTAGCATCGGGATTAGGTGTGATTGTGAGAACACCTTGAAAATAAACAAACGATACGGGACCGGCTGAACCTTCTGTTTGGTCATTAATTGATGCTAGTAGTGGTTCACCTTCAGGGTCATAAGCAAAATCAGTAATATTTACTTGAATCGAAGGACCATCTTCGATTAGAGTTTGCATATTTATTTCATCGGTTTTTACCACTGGATCGTTAAACGGTACTACGACAATTTCTAGCGTTGTTGATGCTTCATCGATTACGCCACCTCCGTCGGCACGCATTAGTAAATCAACTTCCGCACCAGTGATAAACTCGCCAGTCACTGTATGTGTCACCGACAAGCCTCGATAATCACTGTCTATTTGCACTGAGAAATTATTGATTTGCCCTCCACTTAAATCCGCCCCTACAATAAATACTTCTTGGCCGTCCGGATCAGTTGCTATTTCACTGGCTAAGATATACCCCGTACCTCTTTCTGGCACTTCAATTTCAGGCTGTGGTGCAACAAAAGAAAGTGGTTGGTCAGTTCTAATAAATTGGTGTTCAATTGTAGATGGAGCGCCCTCAACCATGATAGTCATGAATGCAGTATGTTGCCCGGGAGCCAAATCCTCGACCACATAATCGCAATATGCAGTGCCGTTTTGATGAAGCGAACCATTAGATTTCAGTTGTTGATTAAATCCGCACTCTAAATCAACTTGCCAGTCAGATGAAATATCAGCATAGCCGTTACCATTACGCAATGTCCAATTGGCTAGTAATGAGAATGTATCATAGCGACCAAACTCGTTAATTGTGGCAGGGATTTTGGATTGATTTTCAATCAACAAAAATTCTGCTTCAAACAAATTTTCCTCGGTATAAGATTCTGAATCACTGGAAGTAGTTGGAGATAATTCTCGATTGAAAGCTGGCCTAAATTCATCATGAACTCCTCTTAGAGTCAAATCAAGATAGGGTAATAAATGTTCTAGCGCATATTCAATTTGCTGCTGTTGCGACATTGATGCGTCGCCATCACCACGATCGTCACCAAAGAAGATACCATCATCAATATCATCTTGGAATTGGAAATGATCTGCGCCTAGTATGTGCATCCAATGCCAGGCTAAGGCTGATGTCTGAGTAATAATTGGCAAATTGTCTTGCCCTTTAGCAATCTCATCAACAGTTCCTGTCATGAATAATCCAGTTGCAGGTGATGCTGGCTCAATACTCCAGCCAAGCGGCCTCACATTCTCCCAGCCGTTACCTCCAGACCATTCTGAAAAATCAATTCCTAAACCAAATAGTGACCTTGGGGGCTGAATCACCGTTGAAAGAGATGATTCCTGCCAAAATGGGAATACTGAATATGCCACAGCAGCACCTGTTCCGTGACCTGAAACACCCCAATGGTTGAGATCAATATTGCCAAATGCTGCAGGTATAATGACGTTGGACTGATTAGTTTGGTTCATGAACGTGATAATGTCTTCGAGTATCGACATTGATTCCTCTAAATCAGTTGTTTCATCGGTATCAAATCCATTTGACACGATTACTATGGTTCCGCGTTTGACGATTTCTCCGGCTAGAGTCATGTAATCGGACCGTTCCTCTCCCTCATCACCAAAGAATACCGTGAAGGGAAATGGTCCATTGCCTGCTATTGATGCCCCTTGACCATCTTCCATTGCTGGATATAGTACACGGAATTCAACATCATTTTCCTTATAATCACCCCATCCCACCGGAAAATCCACGCCAATGTGCTGATTTTTGAAGTTCTGATTCTCCTCTGGATGGGCATTAGCAAAACCCGAAAAAGCGACACTGACAAACATAATCAGGACCAGTAAAAATGCTTTATCTCTCAATAACACCATCTCTCTTTGCGTGATGCTAGGACACATCATATTTTGAAATTGGTGCCTCATGCATAAGATGCTAGAGTCGTTTCAGCCTGAATTAATTTACTAATAAGCAAGTCCAAACTTGGCAAATAATCCCCACACTGAGGTGCCCATAATTGTGACCATGACTCTAAATGTTGAGCTGCGAGTAACCATCTTCCATCAACTAGCTTATTTGTCACTGTGGCGACTCTATCTGTATGTTCTCCGTCAATAGGATGGTACTGGGATTTGACGCAAAAGCCAGTCACTGTAATGTCCTCTGGGTGCATGTCATCATCAAAATTAACCAATATATCGCAGGTTCTGTCTGAGTCGTCGGCGCCATTAAACCAATCATAATCACCTAAATCCCGCTTACCGCCAAAAACTTTCACCGTACCTCCCAGTGTTTGCCAAGTGTGAGCAGTTGAACGAGCCGCACCACCTCCACCAATGAGTCCTAAACAAGCGCCAGATGCAACATTAATGCCAAAATATTCGGCAACTCTAACAAAACCAGAACCATCTACATTTGAAGACCACCAGCCAAAACCATCCCAGCGTAATACATTGACTGATTCAATAATAGATGAATCGTTAAAGTCAACCACTGCTGGAGATTTCAATTGATGTTTTAGTGGATAAGTTAAGTTTAGCCACACTTCTTCTGGAAATGATTTAGTTGGCAGTTTGACATCACACTGAAACGGTAGATTATTATGCGAATCTTGACGAGTTTCTTTTGTCAATTCACTGATAGATTGTTTAACCTTAATTGTTGAATCAAGTACCTTCTGCATAAGTGCACGGTTGCGAAACTTACCAAATGGTGCGCCTGTTAGGTCCCAATTAATTGGATTTGGCGAGGATTTAACATAACCCCAAGCTAAGGCATCTTGAATAAACTCTGCATCTACTAAGTCAGTAGTCATTAGACTAAATTTATCTCCCTTGGGTAACACTTGACTTAGGTGCTGGGCTACTATATTGATTAACACAGGAGAAAGTGAATGTGAGACTGGACTGCCAGCCAACCCATAATACACATCCGCCATGAATTGTCGTCTCGATGATACCTTTTCAATCACTCTATTGCCGTACACAATATACAGATAGGTTTGAAAAAGAAGGGGTGTAACGATAACCATGAACGCAGGTAATCTGTTCACCAATCAGCATCGTGGCAAAGGAATGATTGCAGGACTTACTGCCCTTTTGGGACTGTGGCTTTCAGCCGCAATGTGGATTGAATTTAATGATGCACTGGGTGGATTTTTTGGACCTAGCCTTGGAGTAATCATTGGGACAATTGTATTCTTATTGTATCAAACCAAAAAGAATGAACGAGAGTTCACCTCTGGCAGCAGCTACACCACCTCAGAAACCACTTCCATGTACAGAGACGAAAGTGGTAGAATGCAGCAAGTTGAATCAGATACAGAGATAGGAAGAAATCCTGTGGTATTTGTTGCAGCATTGTACGGTGCCATTATCATAATCAGTGAATTATCCTGGTCAAACTTCTTTTGATTGGTGATTTAGTGGATTTTTTTGACTTGTTTCGCTTAAAACAAAAAGCGGAAGCAGACAATCCTCGAACTGTGTTTTACATTATTTTTGAAAAGGTTTCAATCCTTTTCGCTTTGTTAATTATCCTCGCTGTAGGGTTAGCTTTAGAGTTACCATCATGGGGAGTTGCCTTACTAGTTGGATTGTCCCTAGGACCTGTTGTTTACGGTCATTATTATTTCATTTACATCAGACCGGTGCTTAAACAACAGGAAGGTTGATGAGTATAGGTCGCTTGAGAGGGTCAGTGATAGTATGGGATTGTTCGGAGATCTTCTAGATTTAATTGGCCTTGGCGGAATTACTGGAATTGATATTCTATTTGCCGTTATGGCGATTATTGGTACTGGATTATTTTTGATTTACTTCATTCTAGTGATGCTATTTGGTTTTGCAGATGACATGTTGCCGTTTGACATGGAAATGAGTGCTGATGGTATTTTCCACTTATTTACTATCCAAGGTATTCTCAGCTTCATGATGATGTTTGGGATTTTTGGACTTGCCATGACCCAAGCAGATCAAAACGCCCTTTTAGCAATCCTAGTCGGCGTAATCGCAGGTTCGGTTTCTATGTATATAGTCGGGAAAATTTTCCAAATGATGAAGGGTCTAGAAATGGATAATACCATCAAATATTCTGAAGCAATCGGTGCCAAAGGCACAGTATACCGAACTATCAATGCCGGAGAGCATGGTCAAGTTCAAGTTGAATATCAAGGTGCATTAAGAACCTCTGATGCTGTTGCTGAAGATGATACATTGACTATTGAAACAGGCAAATTCATCAAGGTGATAAAAGCAATTGGCGAGACATTGATTGTCGTACCACTTGATATTTCTGAAAACGATGATTAGTATTTTTTAAAATTCTTGTCTTTGGTTGACGGGTCAAGCCTCTTAAAGTAGGTCTATGTCCTCTTACCATGGCCCTAGCAGAGAGTTTAGTAGTAATCGGAATTGCACTGTTCGCATTAGTAGTACTATTGACCATTTATTTAGCAACTAGCAGATATAAATTAGCACCATCCGACAAAATATTGGTCGTATATGGTAACGTCAAAACTGGCGGCGCTGCCGCTTGTTACCACGGTGGTGGTAAGATTGTCTGGCCACTTATCCAACACTATGCATACTTAGACCTTAAGCCAATGACCATCAGCATTAATCTGGAACATGCACTATCCCAGCAAAACATTCGTATTAACGTCCCATCCACCTTTACTATTGGTATATCCACTGCACCATCTATTATGTCTAATGCAGCAGAACGTCTGCTTGGATTGCCAACACCACAAATTGAAGACATGGCAAAAGAGATTATTTTTGGTCAACTTCGTCTAACGGTAGCCTCCTTGACAATTGAGCAAATCAACCAAGACAGAGAAGCTTTCTTGAGAATGGTATCAAATAACGTCGATACTGAATTGCATAAGATTGGACTTTACCTAATCAACGTCAACATCACTGACATTACTGATGAGGCCGACTATATCGCATCTATTGGTGCTAAGGCTGCTGCTGTGGCAATTGCCGACGCAACTGTTGACAGAGCAGAAGCTGCACGTACTGGTGCTGTTGGTAAGGCCGCAGCAGACCGTGAAAGAGAAATTGAAGTTGCCAATAACGAGGCTGAATCTGATAAAGGTCAGAAAGCGGCTGAGGCTGGAAGACGTGTTTTCGTTCAACAACAAGAAGCTCTTGCAGTTGAAGGTGAAAACCAATCCCGTGCTTCAATTGCCTCTTACAATGCAGATCTAGCAGAGAAAGAAGCAGAAGCATTACAACGTTCTGAAGTTGCTAAGCGTAGAGCACAATCGGAAATTGAGAAAGCCCAGTATAACCTTGAGGGTGAAAGACTGCGTGCTGAAGAAATTGCTCGTGAAGAAGTATCTAAATTACAAGTAGAGATTGCATCGGAAGCAGAAGCAGAACGCCAACGAAGAATCGCTAGAGGTGAAGCAGACGCTATCCTTGCACGTTACAATGCTGAGGCTGAAGGAACCAAGGCGGTTCTAGAAGCAAAAGCGGCTGGTTACCAGGCTCTAGTCAAGAGTGCTGGCGGAGATGCTAAAGCCGCTGCTACCCTGCTCATGGTAGAGAAGATTGAACAAATCGTTGCTCGACAAACTGAAGCAATCTCTAACTTGAAGATTGACAAGATTACTGTATGGGATTCAGGTAACGGCGGCGAAGGTGGCAGCACTGCTAACTTCGTTTCATCACTAATCAAGTCACTACCACCTGTGCACGATGTGGCCAAGATGGCTGGCGTTGACTTGCCAGACTACCTAGGTAGCATGAAAGAAGAGTGAATGACGGCCTTTTGACAAAGGTTGCTTAATCGCCTTATGCACTTCAGTTTAGACCGTGAGTTTCAAAGACTAAAGCACATGCAATCAACTTATGCCTACAGACCTTGAGATTGCCAATGCAGCAACTCTGGAGCCAATCGAAGCAATTGCTTGGAAACTTGGAATCTCTTCTACAGAGATAACTCCAATGGGAAAAAGTGTTGCCAAAATCACTTGGGAAGCACTAAAATCTCGATTCAATAAACCTCAAGGCAGTCTAGTTTTGGTTACTTCAGTCAACCCTACGCCATTTGGTGAAGGTAAAACTGTTACAACAATTGGACTAACTCAAGCACTTTGCCAAATAGGGCAATCGGCAACCTGTGTTATTCGTGAACCATCAATGGGCCCTGTCTTTGGTATCAAAGGAGGCGCTGCTGGAGGTGGATACTCGCAAGTACTGCCAATGGAAGACATCAATCTACACTTTACGGGAGATTTACATGCAGTCACATCTGCACACAACCTACTTTCTGCACTTATTGACAACCATATCAAGCAGGGCAATGAGTGCCGTATTGACCCGACAAGAGTTAGTTGGCCAAGAGTTGTTGACATGAATGATCGAGCCCTCAGAGACGTTGTTATTGGCATGGGCGGCCCAGCCAACGGGCAACTTAGACAAGACCGGTTTGATATTACTGCAGCAAGCGAGGTAATGGCAATTCTAGTATTAGCCTCAGACTATGCAAATCTGAAAAAGCGGCTTGGTGATATTGTCATTGGACAATCAGTTGATGGAAATCCAGTCAAAGTTACCGACTTAGAGGCGCAGGGGTCAATGGCCTTGCTACTACGCAATGCATTCTTACCAAATCTAGTACAAACCCTGGAAGGTAATCCTGCATTTATTCACGGTGGTCCATTTGCTAATATCGCTCACGGAAATTCAAGCATAATTGCTGACAAAGTTGCTCTTGGTGCTGCTGATATCGTTGTTACTGAAGCAGGATTTGGCTCAGACATGGGTGCTGAAAAATTCATGCACATCAAAGCGGCGACTTCCGGTAAAGCACCTGATTGTGTGGTCATGAATGTCACAATCAGATCAATGAAATTACACGGCGGTGCGTTTGGCAGTCGCGGTGGTTACCGACCAACAAAAGACGAATTAGAAACTGAAGATGTCGAAGCGGTTACAACTGGTGCGGCAACTAATCTTGACCGTCACATCAGAAACATGGCAGGATTTGGAGTTCCTGTTATTGTCTCAATTAATCGATTCACTTCAGACACCGATGCTGAGATTGCCGCACTGACTGATGCCGCCCATGCAAGTGGCGCTAGAGAGGTCACAGTTACCGAGGTTCATTCTAAGGGCGGTGCTGGAGGTCAAGACTTAGCAAATGCAGTTGTAAAAGCCGTTCAAGACCATGTTGCTGCAGGCAGACCGTTTACCCCATTATTCCTCGATGATGCACCGATAATCGACAAGATGGAAGCTATAGCAACACGAATGTACAAAGCAAAAGATGTGATAATTGAGCCAAAAGCCAAGAAACAACTGGACAAAATCATCTCTTGGGGCTACGGGAACCTCCCGGTTTGCATGGCTAAGACACAATATTCATTCTCCCATGATGCAGGCAAATTAGGCGCGCCTAGTGGATTTACGCTACCTGTTAGAGAATTCAGACTTAATGCCGGAGCGGGTTTTGTCGTAGCAATACTTGGTAACATGATGACAATGCCTGGCTTACCTAAACGGCCTGCAGCACTAAACATGGATATGGATGATGACGGCAACCAAGTTGGAATCTTTGGGTGAATGTATGCAGATATTGAAGCGCGAGCCAATGCTTTGGCGCTTGCGCATTATTGGCCAAGATGACTTATGGTCACTTGCCAGACTAGCCCGCAAAGGTATGTCACTGGGTATGCTCGGTGAACGTCGTGACCAAACCACTGCTGGTGAAGAAGGTGGTAGAGCAAAATCTGCAGAACGCAAGAAGATGTGGATTAGGCTACGTATTGAAACTACAGAATATCAATCATTTGGCGACAATTTACGCTGTCATGGAATAATAGAGGAAGCAAAATTTGACCTCGGCAGTCATCACACACACAATATTGCAGTTGGTGATGAAATAGAATTATCTTGTATCACTGAGTTTCTAGATACCGATAAACAATTATTGCAGCAAGCAATTGATGCGGCTAAACAAGTGCAAGTAGCATTAGCAGTGGTGGAAAATGATGAGGTTATTTTGTTTCATGTGACATCTAGAGGACTTAGAGAATCGACAACTTGGACCATGCGTGGCGGAGGTAAGCGGGTTGATGTCAAACAATCAAGTGGGGTTGCCAAAGGGTTTAGGGAAAAAGTCATCAAAGAACTGACCGAATCCTTAGCCAAAGACACCCCACTAATTTTATGTGGCCCTGGACATGCTCGGGAGATCTATCTGCAGGATATGAAAAGTTCTGGACAAACTAGGTTCATTGCCTCAATTAGCACATCAATGTCAGGTCGGGCTGGGGCTAACGAAATATTACGCGAAGGGCTTGCTGGAAACCTGTTGGAAGATTATGCAATCTCCAAGGAAATCGGGTTATTAGAAGAGGCCTGGATGAGGGTTTCAACGGATGGTGCCGTAGCTTATGGATTAATGGAATTAACCAAAGCCCGTAATGAAGGAGCAATTGAAACATTACTTATTTCAGCAGACCTACTACGTGATGAAGAGGCAATTATTGATGGGACATCTTGGCAAATATGGTGTAAATCACTAAGTGACATTGGCGGAGAAATGGTACAGTGTTCCACCGACCATGACTCTGGTCAACAACTACTGGGCATAGGTGGAGCCATCGCTTTATTACGGTTCAAAATCTAGGTGATAATATGAAGGTTGTGAAGTTTAGTGATTACCAACAAAATAACCAACTGTCAGTACTTGATGGTGCTAGATGGTTATTGATTACTCATCAGGAATTATCTGCTGCTGCAACTATATTATTTCACAGTGAACTGCTAGATATTTTAGTCGCAGTTGACTTTCGTGGAGCGAAAATATCTGATGGATTATGGCAACGAGCAGTCCATCTGATTTTAGCCGATTCAAGTTTTGAGAGCGATGATGAAACTCAAATTAGGAAGCGTACTGGTATCACTAAAGTTGTATTAGATGGACAAGGCGAGTTACAGGATTACTGTTGGTAACTGGTGGGTCCGGAGGGAATTGAACCCTCGATCTTCGCCTTGTAAGGGCGACGTCATAAACCCCTAGACCACAGACCCTAGCCTGCCGTGTTGCCTCTCATTATTGAATGCAACGCAAGCGTTAACCTCAAAACCATGACGCTTGACGCAAGGTTGAATGGATGAAGATATCCAAGCAGCCGCAGCCCGTCTGGTTAGACGTCTGAAAGAAGGAGGTCACAGCATTACTGTGGCAGAATCTTGTACAGGAGGCCTGCTTGCTAGTGCGTTTACCGATATTGCTGGGGCAAGTCATTGGTTTAACCAATCGTGGGTCACCTATTCAAATGAGGCAAAAGTCTCTCAACTTGGGGTCAATCCAGAAACACTGGAAAAACGTGGCGCTGTTTCATCATATGTTGCTATTGAAATGGCTAAAGGTGCATTAGCAAATGCTGATGCTGACATTGCGATTTCAATTACTGGAATTGCTGGTCCGGGAAACGATAGCACAACCAAGAAGGTTGGAACTGTGTATGTTGGGATTGCTTCTAAATCATGGGCCAACGCTGAATCTACCCAAATAGGCGGCAATAGGTCAGAGAATAAGATTGGTTTTGTCCATTTCGCACTATTAACAGCCATTGGCAGGTGGGATGAAGCAATGGATGCTGCAGAAGAAAATCGCAAGAAACTGCAACAAATGGCTGATGAGAAAGAACGAGCCCGTGTCGAATTTGAAAAAGAGCGTGCTAAAAGAGAAGCACAGGCAAAACAATCTGCCCCTTGGCAAGATGAATCATGGAGTGGTGAACAACCCGATGATGATTCTGAATCATTCGGGGAAGAAGTTGATTGGAAATAATGCCAAGGTCAACCGGTTTCCTTTTGGGGCGGCGTCATTACGATAACTCATGGCTGCGACATCTGATGATATCGTCAAAATGTTGCGCCAAAGAAGAATTATTGCTAGTAGTGACATCATAAATTCACTAGCCAGCCACGATGACCCGTCTGGAGTACTGGATACCGGCACAAAAATTGATTTTCATAAAGGCGTATTGAATGATAAAATATTCGCTCAACTAACTGAAATGTACCACAATGATAGTTCAAGACCCAACCTGAGTTCATCCAAGCAGGAGATTGTAACCACAAATCCTTCTGCTGATTTGGGCCGAGTCATTGCACCGATTGCTGCACCTGAGCCACTTGACATTCAGTTTAGGAATAATCTTCCAGATTGGCAAGAATCAGATTATAGCTGTCTTGCAGTAGACGCTCCTGATGACATATCAATTCATTATGACATTACTGGAAAAAGTACTACTGAAGGTAAAATGAACGACATCTCCGCATGTTTTTCTGACCGATTAAACAAAATCAGAAAGATGATTGTCCAAAATTCTCGGCTGCCAAGAAAACCTACTGAAGTTCAAAGATTACTTAGAGAAGTAAACAGGTACCAAGGCTATGATAACAAAGCCGTCGCCATTGGCTTGGTAAATGAACCTAGATATACTAAAAATGGCCATTTGATTTGGAATTTGGAAGATGAGACTGGTGAAATGACCTGTTTATTGACTAAGCGGCAAGGTGATGATCGAGATAAGTTTCATGAACAGATAATTGAAGCGGGCTTAATGCCAGATGACGTGCTTGGAGTTTCGGGAACATTCAGCCAGACTGGTGACCTATTCTATGTAGATGACTTACATTTCCCGATGAAACAGCGCCATGAGAAAGCCATTTCTCCATTTGGAATCAGTGCTGCTTTTCTTTCTGACGTCCACCTGGGGTCGAAAACTTTCTTGGAGGCGCAGTGGCATAAAATGGTCAGATGGTTTCATTCAGACCCGTTAGCTAAAACTATCAAATATCTCGTACTATCAGGAGATTGTGTCGATGGAGTAGGGATTTATCCAGGTCAAGATAAGGAATTACTGATTCCAGACTTATACAAACAATACTCTGAGTTCGCTAAATTACTCGAATTATTGCCTGATTGGGTTGAATGCGTAATGTTGCCGGGTAATCACGACGCGGTGAGGCCAGCAGAACCGCAGCCGACATTTGAGAAAGATATTCAACAGGATTACAATACTACAACCTTTGTTGGCAATCCTTGTGATTTTTCATTACATGGAGTACGAGTATTGTCATACCATGGAAAATCAATTGATGATTTCGTTGCTGGACTTAAAACTGTAACATACGCAGATCCAATCGAAGCCATGCGCCAGATGCTAAGAAGAAGACATTTAGCACCTCAATGGGGGGGTAAAACACCACTTTCTCCAGAACCTGAAGATGGTTTAGTTATCAATGAAGTCCCGGACATATTTGTCACCGGACACGTTCATGGTCATGCATGTGTTGATTTCAAGGGCACAACACTGGTATGTTCAAGCACTTGGCAAGATCAAACGTCGTATCAAAGAATGCTTGGATTCCAACCAAAACCGTGCATTCTAACCATCGTCAATCTACAAAGTCATGCAACGACTTCAATTCCATTCGTTTGATTACTCTAGGCCAAGCAATGGCTTTAGATTAAGCAAATTTTTCTCATATACTATTGGAACACCTGCTGCTTTGAATGCATTAAGGGAAGATTCTCTACTAGGATTAAATCCGATAAATCCGCTACCTTCTACTTGCATTGACAAATCCATCTCTGAGTCACCCACAGAAACACAATCTTTGGCATCAAAGCCCTGCATTGATAATATTTTTTCAATCACGGCATCTTTCTTGGTGGCATGCAGTCGACATATGCCTTCATCAGACAATGTGTCATCATCATTAAACTCAAATCCATTGGCAATCCAGTCATCAACTTTTAGCATACCGGCAATCGATGATACAAAGATATCAACACCTGCACTTACTATTGCGACGAACACGCCTGCTTCCTTTAGTTGAGCAACAAGTTCTTTTGCACCAGGCATCAGTTTGACGCCTGAATATGTTCTAAACAGTTCATCACGATAGATTGGGTCTTTGACCTCTTTCCACATTTGAATATCAGAGCGCATGAATTCTAGGTCGGAAAATTCACCATTGATAAATCTCTGAAGATTCAGTGAATTATCTGTCCCAAAGTGGTCATGCAAGGTTTTCCAAGAACTCACAGAGTCAACTAGCACTCCGTCACAGTCAAAGACCACTACTTTAGGCTGGTTCACAATCGTGTCCGACATGTTTGTGACTCATTGTTTTCCTAGAAAAACACTCGTCACTGTCCCCGTCTAGTTCTCACTGTACAACAATAGATCAAAGCACGTCAGTGAAAGGGCCGAAACCCCTTCACTGACGTCTTGTCTCAGTGTTATTTAGTCACTTCAAACTGGTTGATTCCAACTCATTCCTGAGTAGGTCTTCAAGACCGCACCTTGTGCGTCACCTGGTGGGTTGTAAGTAATCACGATTCTTGCATCTACAAGAGGTGTACCATCAGACAAATGGGTTTTGACATAAATGTCATCACCAGTGCTGAATGTTGAAATTACTTCTTCCCCATCAATAGTCACTACATCGCCAAAAGTGACTAGAGAGTCACTATTGTAAGGCGAGAAGCCGTACACTTGTTGAGTTGATGCTAGGTTTATCTTCTGGGATTCTGTGTCTCCAGTAGCATTGACATAGGTTACAGTAACCTCAACAGCTTGTGTCGCAAGTACGGTTTGTGCTTGTCCAATTGTGATCTTCCAGTGGTCGGTGTCAGTATTAGCAGTGTCAACGTTTTCAGCTGAGAATGTTACTCTAGGAACTCCCTTTGTATCAGTATCAGCAAGTTGCGCTGCCCAAACATAAACCACACCAGATAGAACCACGGTGATAGCAACCATAAGGATGGTAGCAATAACTGGGCTCACAGCAGATTCGTCGTCAGACATCTTTTGTTCCATGATTTCTTCCTCATCATCATCTCTTCGACCAGCAAAGACCAGAGCACTAACAAACAATCCTGTTAGAGCCACTGCTATGATACTTGGGGCGAAAGAAGCAACAGACAATGCGCCGATTGTAGAAACGGTAACTGGTAATTTGTTATCACCAGTTTGCCAGTCTTCTGCAAATGGACCGTTGTATCCTTGGTCTGAATGACCACAAGATGTTGCATCACTCCATGCAACTCCAGTTCCAGCATTACTAGACATCAAGTTGTTACACCAGTTCTTGTCTTCGAAGGCAGGTCTTCTGTTGGATTGTTGAGTTCCGTCAGATGATTCACCAATTCTACCCGGCTCAGACCACTTTCCAAATACTGTAGCACTGTTCACAAGATTGTGTGATTCAGGGTTATCGTTTTGGATCGTGTTAACAGCTGGAGTACATACTGCACCCGGCTCACAAGTCACTACATCGATTTCAACCCAAACCTCAGTGGTTTCATCAGTCATGTATACTTCCCAGTCATCTATATCTAGTGTTTGACCGTATGCAGGTGGTGTGTAGATACGAGGCAGTTCAGATTCAGTATGGCCATCTGTATGTAGTTCTACAATTAGTAGATGGTTGTATGTGTATGGCCCTTCATCTCCACCAGCATTGATGCTGAAGTCTACAGGAACATAGGTACCTGGCATGATGTTGTTTACACCATTAAAGTCGAATCCTTCAGTTGCATCTAGGAAGTAATCTGGCACATTCTCTACTACATTGTCAACCTTAATTGATAATGTTACACTTACACTCTCTTGTGCGTAGTTGTTAGGTGTCACTAATGTGTAGTTAGGCATTTGAGCAGGTGGTGTCGCTGTATCTGACAGTGTCAGAGTCATATCACAGTATCCAGTTGCTGTTCGTGTCTGATGTATACCATTGTTGTTTAGCATATCCACTTCCCAAGGCTGAGCATTGGTTGTTGCATCAGTAATCAGGTCAAAGCTCAATGTGTCTCCAACAATTGTTGTTGTGTAGTAGTTTCCAGAGTTACATGAATTAGTATCTGTTAACTCCCAAGTTAGTTGTGGCATTAGGTGGTCGATATCTGACTTGATGTTAGCCAAATCAAACGTCAATGCGTCTACATCTGTGGTATCCTCAACCAGTGTCAATCGGTAGTTAGCTCCGTCTGCATTGAAAGCATTTGAAGCGTCTGTTGATTCAACCAAACAGTTGATTGCATTTGGATCTTCAGTTTCATCACAAATTTCTGGAGCATCGTTAACCGGTGCTACTGAGAATTCTACGTCTACGGATGTTGCAGCAGTGTTTTCAGCTCCATCGTCTATCAGGTCAAGTGTAATTAGACAAACTCCACCGTACTCCCAGTTCGTATTTTCTACGATTGCTAGTTCGGTGTTTCCATCGGCATTAACATCTGCAACTGTAGTCATTTGATCACAATCTGATGTTGCAGTCCAGTCGTACTTCTGAGCAACTGGAGACTGCTCATTTGCCATATCTCTGATAAAAGAGTTGGCAGTATCATTAGCAATGTCACCAAGTAACTTAGAATAACTTCCAAACCCTTCATTTCTTACATTGAACAAACTTGCTCCTGTGTCACTGTAAATATGAATATCTCCAGTGTCACAGTTAGGGTCAACATCAGCTCTTGCATCACAAATTACTGGTGCGTCGTTGATGTTGTTAACGGTGTAAGTGATTGTCTTAGATACGGTCTGACCGTGACTATCAACAACTTCGAAAGTCAAGTCAAAGGTTCCGAATTGGTCAGTCAATGGTTTGATAGTTGCAGTACCAGTTGACGCTTGTAAGTCATTCCAGTTGGTCAATACGTTGTCATGAGCAACTAAGTTAGATTCTGTGACGTCCCAAACCATGTTTGCTTCAACATCTTGTTCATCATCAACATATGTTGCAAGGTCAAATGTAACGTCGCCAGTATCTTCGTCTACAACGATATCTCCTAGTAGATTAGTAATTACAGGACATGCTCTTAGTATGTCAAAGGTAAGGGATTTAGTTGAATCCATTACAACACCGGTTTCAGTAGCCCAGTCATAATCACAAGAATGCTCTACTTCAGCCGCGGTCTTAACCATCAGATCATATGTGTGACCAGTAAGTGGACTTGGTGTCGAGGAACCTTCAAATGAACGGTGTAGTACTACCTCATCTACCATGTCACCAATAGTCAAATCCAATTTACTCAGTTCCAGATCATAATTATCGGTTAATGATTCAGGACCAGTACTTGTAATGGTTTGAGCAGGGCTTACTGCAGTCATTGTATCAGTGCCAATATCTTGAACGACGCCAACAATTCCTATTGAGTCTGCACCAGATGCGCCAATAGAGGAAAGTGGTGCTGAAACTTCCAGTACAGTACCTTCGCTAGATTGTGCGTTAGCTGATGGGTCTAATACCCAAGCAGTTCCAGAGTAGGAGTATACATCTGTACTTGTTGATGTAACCTTAATGACATAATCAGCTGCTGATGGCAGAGTATGGACATTGTTGAATCCTGTGTCAGAACCTGCTGCATGCGCACTATCAACGTAAATGTATACATCACTTGTTGCTGTAGATGCTTGATCAAATCCAACAACTAATTCATTATTGGATGTTGTCAACAACATACCGCCACCAATAGCACCAGGCATAGCATATCCCGACGGGTTTAGTGTGTTACCACCAAACCAGTCAGCAGAATCACCGTCAGTTAGCATTGCTTGGCTAAAGATTGGTGAGTTATATGCTGCATAGTCTTCTGTTGAGGTCATAATCAAACCGACATCATTTGCTGGTTCACCACCAAGGTGAGTAGCATCGATATTCAACCAGTTTGCTTCATCAACAATAGATGAAGAGTCAACTAGCATTCTTGTCTCATCAAGCGGGAAGTCAATGACTGTTAAGCTTGAATCAGTTTGAGCATCTATCTGTGTACCACCTGTAGAGGATTCAGTAATTGATTGAATTGTTCCTTGAACATTTTCAGTACGTATTGCAGTGTCTGCGTCAGTGGTACCGACATCCCATAGAATCTCAGAGTTGATTGCGTGGATCCCAACATTTCCGCTAACGTCCATTGGATAGAACCAAGCGTAAGAACTGTCTTCTACCATGATTCCAGTTCCGGTTAGCCCTCCATCTACGGTTGCATCGATTACTGACACGTCAATATCCTTAGTGTGAACACCAATTCCGCCAGTTCCGGCAGTGATTGAAGCTCCTCCAGTAAGTAGCACTGTACCAGAAGTTGTCTTGTAGACACCTGTACCAAATCCGGATATTGTGGTTCCGTCTAGTTCTAGGACAGCCGCATAAGCATTATCATCGTTGTATCCAATAGAGTTAGCTACATCTGCACCAGTGATTACGGAATCCTTGTCATTCCAGACACATCCTTCGTTTTCTACTGCGTTCTGTCCAATATCGATTGTATTTGATTCAGTATTAATGCTATAGTCTGCCATGTCACAGTTACCTAGGTACAATGCTACGGCAAGTGGATCGTTGTTAGTAGTGTCAAAGTTGATGTCGTTACCACTGATTTCTGGGCCATCCCAAAGCGTGTTTGCAACAAATACCTCTTGCCATTGCATGTAGCTTTCACCACACCAGCTGACACAATCGAAGACGAACTTCATCTCTTGATTCGCTGGCAGGATAATTACTACAGCAGCACTTTGGCTGCCTGTAGTGAAACTAGGGCTTCCATATCTTCCATCGTTAATTCCACCTACATATACGCCAGTTGGACCATTAGATGCAGAGTTCCAAGTTCCAACTTGTGCAGTGTACATTTCAAAAGAATTGCCATTTGCTCCATCACCATAATTATCATTCATTCTGAATTCGTAAGTAATATCGGTTGTACCGGTATTCTGTAGAACATACTGAGCAGCGTCAGTGTTTGAATGACCGTCAGAACCGCCGCTGTATGATTGGTAGGTATTGAGGCCGCCTCCACCACAGCAACCAGGATCATAGATTGCAATTGGGTTTTGATTACCTTGGGAAGACCAAGCACCTGCGTTGGCCTTGATTATTTCTAATTGACCACCATTGATACCGTCGCCGTATGTATCCCATAGGTTGAAGAACCAAGTTCCGGCACCGCTTAGAACATATTGAGCGGTACCATCAACGTTGGAATACAATTCGCTACCAGTGTAAGCATACCCAGCAGTTGGGTCCCATGTATTCCAAAGTCCAGTTGCTGGATCTTTCCAATCAACTCTCAACTCTGTACACCAAGAACCACAAGTAACCTTCATGATCATTTCTTCGCCTGCACTCAATGTTGCTTGAACATCTGGGCACGTAACTGTTGAATAACCACAGGATACATACGAAACACCATCATCAGGTTGAGGAGAATTGATACCTGCAATAACAGTCTCAATTACTTCATCCGGCTTTTCCAGTGAATCAGCATAAATTGCGTAGGTTCCAGCGTTGTTAATCACGTTGTTTGTAACATCGAAGTCACCTTCGTTAGCTCTAATCGCCATGTTTTCCTGGTTGTTGAAAGTATTATCATTGATTACAACATATTCTGTATCAGTAGTGTAAACACCATATTGTCCGTTGTTGAATGTGTTACCTTCAACGGTTGGACTAACTGATGTGTCATCACGGAACCTAACGTGGCCACAAAGTGCACAACTCATGTCGTTATCGGTTACTTCAATAAAGTCTGCATCGGCATCAGGCCAAGCATAAACGTTCCAACCAGAGGCGCCTACAAACGTGTTGTCTTTGATAATTATTCCATCAGCACCAACTTGTGAATGACTCTGGGAGGTAGATCCTGTGGAATGCCAAGCGGAATCCATGAATACTACACCCATTGTACAATCACTGAAAGTGTTTCCAGAAATATCTCCACCAGTACCACCTTGCAATCTTACGCAGTAGTCTAAGTCAAAGTATTGACTTGGGTAGTAGAAATACCCACGATAATGGTTGATGAAACTGTTTTTGATGCTTATGATGGCCGGTTGATAATTACTCAATCCTGACCAAGCACCAGTAGTTAGGTCTCCGTTAGAGGTAGCAAGTCCAGCAATGTTGTTAAGAGAAACTCCATCGAAATCTAATCCCATTGGATTCTCGTAGTTGGTACCTTGTAGACCACCGATAATCAAACCTGCAGCATCTCCAGCATCGTTAGCTTGCATTAGTCCATTTATTTCGCCACCATGCATTTTAACAGTGGTCCCATATGGTGCATCTGAAATCCATTGACCGATTCCGCCGCCACCAAACTGAGTGTCAACACCAGTATGGAATACCACGGAGTTAGACATATCGTAAGTAACGCCGTCTCTTAATTCGAACAATCCAGAGTCAATCATGATTGCCTTATTGGTCAAATCAACAGTAGAATCTATTGCTTCTGTATCACCAAATTCCAACATGCCTGATGTGTAGACTCTGTCTCCAGAAGAAGATAGAGTACCAGCACAATTAGCAACTACCAAACTTGTAGCATCGTTGGTACAAACTCTGACGTCGATATTATCTACCAAAGAATAACTTTGGTAGTTGGTATTAGTAGTCGAGTCATAAGGTGCATCTAATAAGGTTGGACTTGTTTGAATATATCTGAAGTCTCCATCATTAGTTGTTAAATCTGTGAAAGAGTAACTAACCTTGGCGACTGAAGATATGCTGTAGGTATTCAAAAACTGAGTGAAATCAGTCAGGCCTGTGCTATCCATTGAGTAAACTCCGAATCTCAATCCAGAAGTTACGCCGTTAGCATCAGTTACACCACTTGAAGATTTAGCCGCATCTCTACTGCTCATAATTACGTTGGTGTCAGCCAATGTTGCCCCGTCTGCTTCAATCACTGCAAAGTATGATCTGTCTCTGGTGAATTTACCAGCAGATGCTGGGTCAATAGTGATTAGACTTTGAGTTATTTCACCGTCTAGGAATTCAACTTCGTTAGAATCGGTAATTTCTAAGTCAATAGATGTAGCCGAAGCACCTTGAATGTTAACATTGGTCATGGTAATTTTACCAATTCCCTCTGCCAATATACCCTGGTTGTTATTGTTAACAGTAACATCAGTAAATTGATGGTTTGCTTCGCTTTGTGAACCAATTTTTATTCCAACATCTCCGTTGGCTACAACAGTGTTAGTAATTGAAGTACCTACATCATTGTTAACGTAAATTGCAGTTCCTAACCCATTAAAGTTAGAGTTCCTTACTTCTTGTGTACCCGTTGAGGTAGATGTAGTGTAGAAACCATAATTGGTGTTAGCACCAGCGGAACTGTCATCAACATCAAGACCATCAAGCACAATGTCATTTGCGCCAGATGTTCTAACAGCAAACGAAGTTGGGTTGTCAATATCCATGTTGGTAATAGTTGCTAATACGTCACCCTTGATATCGATAGCAATGTTTGCATCGGTAATCTGTGAGTTAGTAATTGTTGTACCAAATCCTTTGACTTCCTTGGAGTAGTCTCCAAAGTTGCCTGGATCATCTCCACTTCTTGCAAGAAGTTCCATGTTATCTGGGTTGTTGTTGTTGTAGAAAGCAACCCATGATGGATACCATGGGTACCCTGAACCAGAATATCTGTGCCAATAGTCGAATGACAACTCAACATTTTCGATAGATGGATCAGAAATATCTACAGTAGGCCATTCCAACAATGTGTTCAGTCCAGGAACAGTGTATGGGCTAGCGTAGCTTGAACAAACCTCGTAAACTCCGTTAGGAGAGGTGCTTGTGGTTTTGTATCCTGCACCTAGGCTTGAACCGACACCGAATCTTCCAGTGTATGGTTCATCCATACCCCAGTTTAGACGTGGGTAAGAATGGAATGAACTGCCTGCGTGAGGTATAGTTCCTTGGTTCCATCTAAATCCGAAACCTTCACCATATCCGTTGTCACCAGTACCCCAAACAGTACCCAATGTTTGTGATGAACCGGCATATGCCCAGTATACTCCAGTACCAAATCTCCAAGGTGTCAGAGATGTTCCGTAGTTGTTACAGTCGTATGCTGCTGGACCACCTTGGCCACCCATGTAGGTTGCTCCGCCATTGGTTACAGCAGGGTCAGTTGCACTGTATGGATAATATCCGACTCCATTATTTGATGTACCATCAACTACCCAAGAATTTCCTGAGGTATCAGTCATTGTAATCTTTAGGTTATCCATAGAAACGTATGGGTATACGCTTCCCCAGCCAGACCAAACAGATCTGTAAGTACCACCATAATTTAGCATCATACTTGGCTGGATATAATCATCTATACCAACCCAGCTACTCAAATCTACAGTGTAGGTTTCCCATTGATAGCATTCAATGAAGTGGGCACTTCTACAGTGGTTCATACCGTTAGAAGATGCTGAATAAGGTGTGTTGGTAGTAATTCCTTGTAGTACTGCACTTGAATAAATTTGAGGTAATGATGGGCTTCCTTCTGCGATAATTCCGTTGGTGTTACCTGTGGAGGTGTAATCATCTAGCTCAATTGAACCATAGTACGCATGCAATCCGATTTCCATGTTGGTTACAGTCAGTCCAGATCCTTTGATTTGTCCTGCATCGCTGTTGTATACACCAACACCGACATTTCCAGTTCCAGCTAAGGTAGCAGAATTAACTTCTAGAAGTCCGCCATCCATGTAAATTAGAGGATATTGTGATGTTCCCATTGTGCTAGTGTCAGCACCTGTGACAAATGCATTTCCTGCTAGCTTCAAGGTTGAACCCTCTTCTAGAACAATCAGTCCGTCCTTGCTGTTATCCATTAGCAAGTTCTTCATGGTTCCTGCTTGGAAGTCAACAACACCACCGCTGCCGATAGCAAGATCAACAGCATCTAGGTTACCTTCTCCGTAGATTTTTGGCAGGTCGCCAGTGTCCGGATCTAATGCTAGAGTCAGAGTTCCTGTCCCTGTTACTGTCAAGGTAGGGTTGTTTAGAGTGTCTTCTCTCCAAATCAATTTACTTCCTTCTAGTACAACATTACAGTTGTCAATGGTCATGCTGCTAGCAAGTACCATGGTTGCGCCTCTGAAGACATATGTACCGATACCATTAGGATCTGCGTTGGCAAATGTAGCGTTGTTGGCCATCCAAGAACAATCCATACCAGTGTCATCGAATGTTACTGGTGGAGCAGTTAGTCTTACATCAACATTGGAACCTATGTTGTAAGTTCCAAATGCGGTAGGAGGTACTTGCAAAGCTCCGTTGACGAACTGTTGTTCTGACGCCGGAGTTCCATCAGCCAAAAGCGGATGTGCTTCACCAGCACCGGCAGGACCGGATGCTCTTATGTGGTGACTATCGTAGACTGTTCCTGAATCATCTCCAGTTATTACAATCACATTATTTGCAACTCCAGTTGAATCTGTAGTATCTACACCAATTGTGTGTCCGAAAATTTCAGCCCCAGTTGAGTCAAGCGTTGATGCGGTAATCGATACTCCTGTTTGTGCTATTTGAGTAGGTGTTGGCGGAGTTGTGCTGGTATCGCTACCGAGTCTGTATGCGGTTGCACTTGCATAAGAACCAGCATAGAGGACTGGCACTGTGTTACCTATACCTACTGCTGCCTTGCCGATGTGACAAGTGGTTGACATTCCAACAGAATTGTCAGCACAGTTGGAAGAAACGCCTCCATCGACCAAGTTAACCTCGACTAAATAAACGTCAGCATCATATCCTGCATAGGCAATGTATGGTCCGTTAGCATTGATAGTTGCACTTTGAACATCAACACCGATCATTGTTCCTCTGGTTTGTTCCATCACAATAGCTGATTCGAAGGTATCTGTGTGAGTAATTGTAGAACTGGTAATAGTTACAAAGTTCTTACCACCAGGTACACTACAAACCGACTTAACAAGGGAAGTTGTAAGGCCACTTGCTTCGACATTAGCACCGCAACTATCAACCTCAAACTTATCTGAAGCAACTACGTTGGTCAGCGAGATAGGGTCTGTAGGAGCACCTGCAACAGTTAGACCGCTAAACACTAGTACTCCATCGATATCCATGTTAGACATTGTTGGGAAAGTGTTCTCGAAATATAAGTTTCCAACATCGAAGTTATCGAAACTAGAGTCTGCTCCAAAGGTACCAAGTCCTGTCCCACCGCAGCCGTTAGAGTTAGCGGATTTGATAGCAAAGAAATCTTCGTGATTAGCAAAACTACCATCTGCTGCTGGTCCTAATCCGACACCTAGGTCAACGTTTGTAAGGACAATCTTTCCTGAAGAACAGATTCTACCATGATGATAACCAGGTGCTGAGAAGTCAGTAATTACAATTTCAGCGCCTGGTCCAGCGTGGTTAAGTTCTAGACTTACACCTGAACTCTCCCATTCTTGGTCACCAGGGTAGTACAAGACGTTGTTTATCTCTCTAATTGGGTATTGATTATTTGCATTCACAATGTCTACATTGTCAATTGAAACAGACTTTAGATCAGTTCTAATTCCTGAAACAAAGGAGTCAGTAATATCGACATAAGACATAGTTAGTGAACCTGCGGTACTTCCCGGCATGCTCACGACAGCGCCGCCCCACCATACGTTGTTGGTGTTACAGCGAGTCATTGTACTAGGTGCACCTGCGCTACCTGTTAGAGTAGCAATGGTGTTCTCAGCAAAGTTGAAACAAGCACTTCTAGCATCAGTTACTGCGAAGTTGTCCATGTTGACAGTAGTTCCTTGTC